>NZ_JBIWAE010000010.1:0-277372 GCF_044759865.1 Streptomyces sp. NPDC099050
GACAGTGATCCGGAGTGGTGCGCCACAAATCACGCTTTACGTCCCGGCCAACACCCCACCCCGCCCCCGTCCCCGACCCCGGGCCCGCAGCCCCCGGCCGGGTTGGTCTGTTCAGCCGTCCGGCGTTTGAGGACCGGGGTCTGGGGCGGAGCCCCAGGGGTCCGGGCGCAGCCCGGTACCCCTGCTCTTCAGCCCGTCCGGCGTTTGAGGACCGGGTCAGGGCGGAGCCCTGGGAACGGTGGAAGGGCGGGTAGGGGACAGCCCCGCAGGGCAGTAGCCCCGGTGCGGAACGTGCCGGGTCAGAGGAACCGCCCCGCAGGGGCAGCAGCTGCGGTGCAGAACGTGCCGCGTCAGAGAATCGAGGAGGAAGCGATGAGCGAAGCCACGAGGGGCCGGAGGTCGCCCCGCGACCTGGTGGGCGGCGCCCCCACCGAAACCTGGAGCCTCCGCTTCGACGACCGCGACCTCCCGGCCCAGTCCGGGCAGAGCATCGCCGCCGTCCTCTGGTCCGCCGGCATCCTCGCCTGGCGCACGACCCGTGAAACCGCCGCCCCCCGCGGAGCGTTCTGCGGGATCGGAAGCTGTTACGACTGCCTCGTCACCGTCAACGGCCGCCCGAACCAGCGGGCGTGCCTCGTCCCCGCCCGCCCGGGCGACCACGTCACCACGCAGGAAGGGACCGGCCGTGACGACCTCGCCGTCTGACCTCGCCGTCGTCGGCGCCGGCCCCGCCGGTCTCGCCGCCGCGGTCACCGCCGCAGGCCTGGGGCTGCGCGTCACCCTGCTCGACGCGGGGGAGCGCCCCGGCGGGCAGTACTTCCGCCACCCCGCGCCCGGACTCGGCGCGGCCCGCCCCGAGGCGCTGCACCACGGATGGCGGGACTTCGCCTCGCGCGAAGCCGCCCTGCGCGCCCACGTGTCGGCCGGCCGGATCACGTATCTTCCCCGGCACCACGTCTGGACGGTGGTCCCGGGCGCCGTCTGGACCCTGCACGCCGTCGCCGGGCCCGAGGAGGCCGCCGCGACGGTCCTGGCCCGCAGCGTGCTGCTCGCGACCGGTGCCTACGAGCGCCAGCTGCCCTTCCCCGGCTGGACCCTGCCCGGGGTCGTGGGGGCCGGCGGGGCGCAGGCCATGCTCAAGGGCGGGCTCGTGCTTCCGGGCAGCCGGGTCGTGGTCGCCGGGAGCGGGCCCCTGCTGCTCGCGGTGGCCGGCTCGCTCGCCGCCGCCGGAGCCCGGGTGCCGGCCGTCGTGGAGGCCTCGGCGTACACCGGCTACGCCGCCCACGTGCCCGCCCTGCTCCGCAACCCCGGCAAGCTCGCCGAAGGCGCCACGTACGGCGGGGCCCTGCTCCGGCACGGGGTCCGCCTCCTGACCCGGCACGCCGTCACCGAGGCCCACGGCACCGACCGGGTGGAGGCCGTCACCGTGGCCCGCCTGGACCGCGACTGGCGCCCGCTGCCCGGCAGCGGCCGCCGCATCCCCTGCGACGCCGTGGCCGTCGGCCACGGGCTCGTGCCGCAGCTGGAGCTGGCCACCGGGCTGGGCTGCGCCACCCTTCCGAGCCCGGACGCCACCGTCGCCCTGGAGCTGGACGCCGAGCAGCGCACCTCCGTCCCCGGGATCTGGTCCGCCGGGGAGACCGGCGGCATCGGGGGAGCCCAGCTGGCCCTGGCCGAGGGGGAGATCGCCGCCCGTTCGGTGGCCGGCCGGCCGGTTCCGGCGCGCCTCGCCCGTACGCGTACGAGGCTGCGCGCCTTCGCCGCCGCGATGGCCGGTGCGCACCGCCCGGGCCCCGGCTGGACCGGCTGGCTGCGCGAGGACACTGACGTGTGCCGCTGCGAGGAGGTCCCGGCGGGCCGGATCCGGGAGGCCGTCGAAGACCTGGGGGCACGGGACGCCCGTACGGTCAAACTCCTCACCCGGGCCGGGATGGGCTGGTGTCAGGGCCGGATGTGCGGGCCGGCCGTGGCCGCCCTCGCCGGGACCGACCCCGCACCCGACCGCAGGCCGCTGTCCTGCCCGGTTCCGCTCCGGCACCTCGCCGCACTTCCCCCCGAACTTCCCTGACGGGAACCGCCGACAGGGCGGCCGCACCTCTTGTGGCCACGCCGTACCCACTAGTAAAATGTCACACATCACCCTAGGGAGCCTTCTCATGACCCACGCGCACACCCCCGCGCCCGCCGGTACGGACACCCGCACCCGCCCCTGGCACGGCATCATGGTCGCCACCACGCTGCCCCTGCGGGAAGACCTGAGCGTCGACCACGACGCCTACGCCGAACACGTCGCCTGGCTGATCGCCAACGGCTGCGACGGCGTCGTCCCCAACGGCTCCCTCGGTGAGTACCAGACCCTCACCGACGAGGAGCGCGCCGCCGTCGTCCGCACCGCCGTCGAGGCAGCCGGTGACGGCGCCCGCGTGATGCCCGGCGTCGCCGCCTACGGCAGCGCCGAATCCCGCCGCTGGGCCGATCAGGCCGCCGAGGCCGGCTGCGGATCCGTGCTCCTGCTGCCGCCGAACGCCTTCCGGGCCGACGCGGACGCCGTGCGCGCCCACTACGCCGAGGTCGCCCGCGCCGGCGTGCCCGTGGTCGCGTACAACAACCCCATCGACACCAAGGTGGACCTCGTCCCGTCCCTGCTGGCCCGGCTGCACGCCGACGGCTCCATCGTCGCTGTCAAGGAGTTCAGCGGAGACGTGCGGCGCGCCTACGAGATCGCCGAACTCGCCCCCGGACTGGACCTGTTGATCGGCGCCGACGACGTGTTGCTCGAACTGGCCCTGGCCGGCGCCGTCGGCTGGATCGCCGGCTACCCCAACGCGCTCCCGCAGGCCTGCGCCACCCTCTACCGCGCCGCCGTCGCGGGAGACCTCGACACCGCCCTCCCGCTGTACAAGTCCCTGCACTCGCTGCTGCGCTGGGACTCCAAGACCGAGTTCGTCCAGGCCATCAAGCTGTCCATGGACCTGGCCGGCCGCCCCGGCGGTCCGACCAGGCAGCCGCGCTTCCCGCTCACCGGCGAGATCGAGGCCGGCGTCCGCGCCGCCACCGAGAAGGCGCTCGCCGAGGGCCTCAGCTAACCCAGTCCGAGAGTCCGAGTCGAAAAGTCCGAGGGGGACTTGATGCGCACCCGAAACGTCTATCACGCGGTGGACTCGCACACCGAGGGCATGCCCACCCGGGTGATCACCGGGGGAGTCGGGGTGATCCCCGGCGCCACCATGGCCGACAAGCGGCTCCACTTCACCGAGCACCTGGACCACCTCCGGACCCTGCTCATGTACGAACCGCGCGGCCACTCCGCGATGAGCGGCGCCATCCTGCAGCCCCCGACCCGCCCCGACGCCGACTTCGGCGTCCTCTACATCGAAGTGTCGGGCCTGCTCCCCATGTGCGGGCACGGCACCATCGGGGTCGCCACGGTCCTGGTCGAGACGGGCATGGTGCCCGTGGCCGAGCCGGTCACCACCGTCCGGCTCGACACCCCGGCCGGGCTCGTCAGCGTCGACGTCCGGGTCGAGGACGGGGCGGCCACCGCCGCCACCTTCACCAACGTCCCCGCCTTCTGCGTCGGCCTCGACCTCAAGGCCGAGGTCCCCGGATACGGCACGGTCACCTACGACCTCGCCTACGGCGGCAACTTCTACGCCTTCGTCGAACTCGACGCCCTGGGCCTGCCCTTCGACCGGGAGCGCAAGGGGGACCTGCTCGCCGCCGGTCTGGCCGTCATGGAGGCGATCAACGCCTCACCGGACCGGCCCGTCCACCCCGAGAACCCCTCCATCGCCGGGATCAAGCACGTCTACCTCGCCGCCCCCGGCTCCGACGCCCGCCGCTCCCGGCACGCGATGGCCATCCACCCCGGCTGGTTCGACCGCTCCCCGTGCGGCACGGGAACCAGCGCGCGCATGGCGCAGCTGCACGCCCGCGGACTCCTGCCCCTGGACACGGACTTCGTCAACGAGTCCTTCATCGGCACCGAGTTCACCGGCCGCCTCGTAGCGGAGACCACGGTCGGCGGCCGGCCGGCCCTCGTGCCCACCGTCACCGGGCGGGCCTGGATCACCGGCACCGCCCAGTACTTCCTCGACCCGTCCGATCCGTTCCCCGGAGGGTTCCTGCTGTGACCGTCGTACGAACCGTGGACTACCACACCGCCGGCGAGCCCTTCCGGATCGTCGACCTCACCTCCGGCGGAGGGCCGGCCGTGCCCGGGGACACCGTCGCCGAGCGCTGCGCCACCGCCGTCGGACCGGGGGGATCGGGCACGGCTCCCCGGCGCGGCCCCCTGGACGACGTACGGCGGCTCCTCGTGCAGGAGCCGCGCGGGCACGCCGGGATGTACGGGGGCTTCGTTGTCCCGCCCGACGACGACGGGGCCCACTTCGGGGTGCTGTTCTGGCACAAGGACGGCTACTCCACCGCCTGCGGCCACGGCACGATGGCGCTGGGCGCCTGGGCCGTGGACACCGGCCGGGTCACCGCCCCGGACGACGGGGACGTCCAGGTACGGATCGACGTGCCCTCGGGGCGGGTCGCCGCGACCGTGCACCGCGCGGCGGGCCGCACCACCGGGGTCACCTTCCGCAACGTCCCGGCCCGCGCCACCGCCCGCAAGGTGCCCGTCGCCACCACCCTCGGCATGGCCGAGGTGGACATCGCGCACGGCGGGGCCTGTTACGCCTCCCTGCCCGCCCGGGACCTGGGCCTCCACGTGACCCCGGCCTCGCTGCCCGAGCTCGTGCGGGTGGGGAAGGAGATCCGGGCCGCCCTCGCCACCCACCCCGGGACCTGGCACCCGGACGGGCCCCTGCTCTCCGGGGTGTACGGGGTCACCCTGTACGAGGACCTCCCCGACACCCCCTTCGGGCCGCACCAGCGCAACGTCACCGTCTTCGCCGACGGGCAGATCGACCGCTCGCCCTGCGGCTCCGGCACCTCGGCGCGGCTCGCGCTGCTCACCGAGGACGGGCGGCTGGGGGAGGGGGAGGACCTGCTGCACGAGTCGGTCGTGGGCACGGTGTTCACCGGGCGCGTCGCCGCGAGGGTGGCCGACGGCGTGGTCACGGAGGTCACCGGAACGGCGTACCGCACGGGCGAACACCTCTTCAGCATCGACCCGCAGGACGCGCTCGGCGCGGGGTTCCTGTGGTGATCCCCCAGCTGTCGGGCGCCGAGATGGCCGGGCTGCTCACCCCGGCCGCCGCCGCGGACGCGCTGGCCGGCGCGCTGCGGGACGGGCTGGACCCGGAGACCTGCCCGCCGCGCAGCGCCCTGCCGGTGCCCGGCGGCGGGGAACTGCTGCTGATGCCGGCCGCCACCGGGGCCTACGCCGGAGTGAAGATCGCCGGGGTGGCCCCGGGGAACCCGGCGCTCGGGCTGCCCCGGATCACCGGGTCCTATCTCCTCCTGGACGGGCCCACCCTGCGCCCGGTCGCCCTGCTCGACGGGGCGGCGCTGACCACCCTGCGCACCCCGGCCGTCTCGGCGCTCGCGCTGCGCCACCTGGCCCCGGCCGGGCGCCCGCTGCGGCTGCTGCTGTTCGGCTCGGGTCCCCAGGCGAACGGGCACCTCGAAGCGGTGCACGCGATGCGGCCGCTGGCGGAGGTGGTGGTCGTGGCCCGTGCGGGGTCCGCGGCCGGCGCCGCCGGCGCGCGGGCACTGGCGGCGCACGCGCGGGAGCTGGGCGTCCCCGCCCGGACGGGGGTGGCGGCGGAGGTGGCCGACGCCGACCTGGTGATCTGCTGCACCACCTCCCGCGAACCCCTCTTCGACGGGCGGCTGATCGCGGCGGGAGCCACCGTGGTCGCGGTCGGCTCGCACGAGCCGGACGCCCGCGAGGTGGACACGGCGCTGGTCCGGCGGGCGGCCGTGTACGTGGAGTCGCGTACGGCGGCCCTGCGCGAGGCGGGGGACCTGCTGGTCCCGGAGGCGGAAGGGGCCATCGGCGCCGGTCATATCAGCGGCACCCTGGCGGACCTGGTCGCGGGCCGGATGCCGGGTCCGGCGGCGGTGAGTTGTCCACAGCTCTTCAAGAGTGTGGGCATGGCCTGGGAAGATCTCGCTGTGGCGGTGGCCCTGTTCGAGGCCGCCGGGAGCGGTGTCCACTGAGGAGCGAGCGCAACGTGACATTGTACGCTGTTCCTCCGCACGCCGATGGTGTGAGCGGTCTCGGAGGAAATGCAATGGGTGACCTGAAGCAGCACAGTCTCATCAAGGCTCAGGAACGGCTCCGCGACCAGGTCGGCCACGCCCTGCGGGCAGCCCTGATAGCGGGTGAACTGCGCCCCGGGAGCGTCTACTCCGCGCCCGGCCTCGCGGCCGAGCTCGGCGTCTCGGCCACCCCGGTGCGCGAGGCCATGCTCGACCTGGCCCGCGAGGGCCTGGTGGAACCGGTCCGCAACAAGGGCTTCCGCATCACGGAGGTCAGCGAGCGCGATCTGGACCAGTACACCGAGCTGCGCACGATGATCGAGGTCCCGACCATCGGCCGGATCACGAAGATCGCCACGCCCGAGGCCCTGGAGGCGCTGCGCCCCATCGCGCAGGAGATCGTCACCAGCGCGCGCGAGCACAACCTCATCGGTTACCTGGAGGCCGACCGGCGCTTCCACCTCACCCTCCTCGGCCTCTCGGGCAACGACCGCCTGGTGGAGACCGTCGGCGACCTGCGCAAGCGTTCCCGGCTGTACGGCCTGACGGGCCTGGACGAGGCCGGCAAGCTGGTCTCCTCCGCCGAGGAGCACATCGAGCTCCTGGACCTGATGCTCAGCGGCGACGCGGAAGCCGCCGAAGCCTGCATGACCCGCCACCTGGGCCACGTCCGCTCCCTCTGGGCCCAGGGCCGCGACGAACCGGTGGGCCGCCCCAAGACCCGCCTGGGCTCGGGCCTCTAGCCCCGGCTCCGGGCTCGGGGCCGCCGGCCCCAGCTCCCCATCCCCTCGACACCGGGCGGCGCAGCGGCGCGCCCGGTGTTTCGGCATGCTCAACGCCGCGCCGCCCGAACCGATTTGGACACGGCTGGATAACGGTGGGTCCGACCTGGGTCCAACCCCTTGTCAGTGCAATTTCACATTACTATGTTACCGGTCACATCATAGAGCGCGGCCCTTCACTGGAGTGACCCATGACCAAGCGCACCCAACTCGCCCTCGCCACCGCCCTGGTGGCCGCACTCGCACTCGGCGCCTCGGGCTGCTCCGACCCCAAGAAGGGCTCCGCCGCAGGTGCCGGCGCCTCCAACCCGGCCGCCGCCAACGACGGGAAGATCCTCGGCGGCGCACCCGTCAAGGGCGGCACCCTCACCGTCCTGTCCAACCAGGACTTCGCCCACCTCGACCCCGCCCGCAACTGGGTCATGCCGACGATGGACTTCGGCACCCGCCTCCTCTACCGCACCCTGGTCACCTTCAAGGCCGAGCCGGGCAAGGCGGGCAGCGAGCTCGTCCCCGACCTCGCCACCGACCTCGGGACCTCCTCCAACGGAGGCAAGACCTGGACCTTCACCCTGAAGGAGGGCGTGAAGTACGAGGACGGATCGCCCATCAAGGCCCAGGACATCAAGTACAACGTCGAGCGCTCCATGGCCCCCGACCTCACCGGCGGCCCCGACTACGCGGCCCAGTACCTCGCCGGCGCCGAGGGCTACAAGGGCCCGCTCCAGGGCAAGCACCTCGACTCGGTCCAGACCCCCGACGACCGCACGATCGTCTTCGAACTGAAGCGGCCCGTCGCCGAGTTCTCCGCCACCGCGACCCTCCCCACCTTCGCCCCGGTCCCCGAGGCGCAGGAGAAGGGCACGCAGTACGACGCCCGCCCGTTCTCCTCCGGCCCGTACAAGATCGAGTCGTACGACCGCGACAAGAAGCTCGTCCTGGTCCGCAACGAGCACTGGGATGCCAAGACCGACACCGTCCGCAAGGCCTACCCGGACAAGTTCGTGGTCGTCATGGGCCTCAAGGGCGGCCAGATCGACGACCGGATCATCGCCGGGGAGGGCGCCGACGCCTCCTCCGTCCAGTGGTCCGACATGCGGCCCGAGAGCGCCCCCAAGGTGCTGCCCAAGCCGGAGATCAAGTCGCGGCTGCTGGCCGAGTCCCAGGGCTGTACCGAGATGCTCCAGATGAACAACTCCCGCGCCCCCTTCAACGACCCGAAGGTCCGCGAGGCCCTGCAGTACGCCGTCGACAAGGAGGCCGTGGTCACCGCGGGCGGCGGCCCGGCCCTCAACGAGGTCGCCACCGCCTACCTGCCGCCGGCCCTCTCCGGCGGCAAGCAGGCCGACACCCTGAAGATCGCGCCTGCCGGCGACCCGGCCAAGGCCAAGGAACTGCTCAAGGCCGCCGGCAAGGAGACCCTGAAGGTCTCCCTGGCCGTCTCCACCGGGGACAAGGGCAAGGCGGAGGCCATCCAGCAGGGCCTGGCCCGCGCGGGCGTCGAGGTGGTCATCGACACCGTCGACCCGGGCGCCTACTACGACGTCATCGGCGACACCACCACCGCCCCCGACCTCGTCCTGTCCGGCTGGTGCCCCGACTACCCCTCAGGGTCCACCTTCCTGCCCTTCGTCTTCGACGGCCGCACCATCAAGGCCAAGGGCAACTCGGGCAATTACTCGCAGTTCAACGACGAGGCGACGATCAAGCGGATCGACGAGATCAACGCCATGGCCGACGCCAAGCAGGCCAACCAGGCCTGGATCGACCTCGACGCCGAGATCATGAAGAAGTCCCCGGCCGTCCCCGTCCTGCTGGAGCGCAAGCCGCTGCTCGTCGGCACCAACATCGCCGGCGCCTTCGGCCACCCCGTCTGGGTCGGCCAGCTCGACTACGCCACGATCGGCCTCAAGGACCCGGCCAAGAGCCAGGGCCAGGGCTGATCATGACCGCCGCCCTCGCCGCCGACCCGGGCTCCCCGGAGGCGGCGGACGCGGCGGCGGCCAAGGAGATCCCTCCGGGCAGCAGCCCCTGGCAGCTCGCCCGGCGGGAACTCCGCCGCCGCCCCGCCGTCCGCGTCAGTCTCTGCGTCGTCCTCCTCTTCGTCCTGATGGCCGTCACCGCCCCCTGGCTGGGTGCGCTGGGAGGCTGGTCCCCGGACGAGTTCGACAAGTCCGCCATCGACCCCTACCTCGGCGGCCAGCCGCTGGGCTCCTTCGGCGGGATCAGCCCCGAGCACTGGCTCGGCGTCGAACCCGTGACCGGCCGCGATCTGTTCGCCCGCGTCGTCCACGGCGCCCAGGTCTCGCTCCTCATCGCCTTCGCCGCCACCACCATCGTGGTCGTCACGGGCACCGCCGCCGGAATCGCCGCCGGCTACTTCGGCGGCCGCACCGACACCGTCCTGTCCCGCCTGATGGACCTGACGATGTCCTTCCCGTCCCTCATCTTCATGATCGCGATGCTGTCGGTGGCCAAGGACGTCAACCGCATCGTCCTCATGACCGTCGTCATCGGCGTCTTCGGCTGGCCCGGCGTCGCCCGCGTCGTCCGCGGCCAGGCCCTCTCGCTCAAACACCGCGAGTACGTGGACGCCGCCCGCGTGGGCGGGGCGAGCTCCTGGCGGATCCTGACCCGCGACATCCTCCCGGGCGTCTCCGGCCCGGTCATCGCGTACACCACCCTGCTCATCCCCGGCATGATCAGCACCGAGGCCGCGCTCAGCTACCTCGGCGTGGGCGTGCGCCCGCCCACCCCCTCCTGGGGCCAGATGATCGCCGAGTCCGTGGCCTTCTACGAGACCGACCCCATGTACTTCGTCATCCCGAGCCTCTTCCTCTTCCTCGCGGTCCTCGCCTTCACCCTGCTCGGCGACGCCCTGCGCGACATCCTCGACCCGAGGGGCGGCCGGACGTGATCCTCTACCTCGCGCGCCGCCTCCTCGCCCTCGCCGGCGTCCTGCTGGCCATCGCCGCCGTCACCTTCCTCATCTTCTACGTCCTGCCCTCCGACCCGGCCGCGGCCGCCTGCGGCAAGACCTGCAGCGCCGAGCGGCTGGCCGACGTACGCGCGTACCTCGGCCTCGACCGGCCGCTGTGGCGGCAGTTCGGCGAGTTCATCACCGGGATCTTCACCGGACGCACCCTCGGCACCGGCCAGTACGCCGTCCAGTGCGACTTCCCCTGCCTGGGCTACTCCTACGAGAACTCCCTGCCCGTGTGGGACCTGCTGATGGACCGGCTCCCGGTCTCCGCCTCCCTGGCCGTCGGCGCCGCCGCCCTCTGGCTCGTCCTCGGCCTCGGCGCGGGAATCACCGCCGCCCTGCGCAAGGACACCGCCACGGACAAGGTCCTCATGGTCGGCGCGGTCGCCGCCGCCTCCCTGCCCGTGTACTTCACCTCCGTGATGCTCATCTACGGAGTCATCCGCATCGCCGGGCTCCTGCCCTACCCCACCTACCAGGCCTTCAGCGACAACCCGCTGGCCTGGGCGAGCAACCTGCTCCTGCCCTGGACCGCGCTCGCCCTGCTCTACGCCGCCATGTACGCCCGCCAGAGCCGCGGTTCGATGATCGAGGCCATGGCCGAGCCGTACATCCGTACCGCCCGCGCCAAGGGGATGCCCGAGCGCACCGTCGTGGTCAAACACGGACTGCGCTCCGGGATGACCCCGATCCTCACCATCTTCGGCATGGACCTCGGCGGCCTGCTCGCCGGAGCCGTCATCACCGAGTCCATCTTCGGACTCCCGGGCATCGGCAGGCTGTTCTACGGGGCTCTGGTCAGCTCGGACCAGCCCGTGGTGCTCGGAGTCACGCTGCTGGCCGCCTTCTTCATCGTCGTCGCGAACCTCGCCGTCGACCTCCTGTACGCCGTCATCGACCCGAGGGTGAGGTACTGATGGCTCCTCCCGAAGCCGCACCCCCCGCGGCCCCGCTGCTCCAAGTCCGTGACCTGCACGTCACGTTCACCACCCCGCGCGGCACCGTACGCGCCGTCGACTCCCTCGGTTTCACCGTAGAGGCCGGCCGCACGCTCGGCATCGTCGGCGAGTCCGGCTCGGGCAAGTCCGTCACCTCCCTCGCCGTCATGGGCCTGCACCGGGGCGCCGAGATCGGCGGCTCCATCGCCCTCGACGGACAGGAGCTGACCACCAAGTCCGAGAAGGAGCTGTCCAAGCTGCGCGGCCGCAAGATGGCCATGATCTTCCAGGACCCGCTGTCCAGCCTGCACCCCTACTACACGGTCGGCGAGCAGATCGCCGAGCACTTCCGGGTCCACTTCCGGGCCGGCCGGGCCGCCGCGAAGCGGCGCGCCGTCGACATGCTCGGCGAGGTCGGCATCCCGGAACCCGCCCGCCGGGCGGGGGAGTACCCGCACCAGTTCTCCGGCGGCATGCGCCAGCGCGCGATGATCGCCATGGCGCTGGCCTGCGAGCCCGACCTGCTCATCGCCGACGAGCCCACCACCGCGCTCGACGTCACCGTGCAGGCGCAGATCCTGGAGCTGATCGCCGGGCTCCAGCAGGACCGCGGACTCGGGGTCGTCATGATCACCCACGATCTGGGCGTGGTCGCCCGGGTCGCCCACGAGGTCCTCGTCATGTACGGCGGCCGGGCCGCCGAACAGGCCCCGGTGGACGATCTGTTCGCCGACCCGGCGCACCCCTACACCCGGGGGCTGCTGGACTCCCTGCCCCGGCTGGACGACGCGGACGACGAACCGCTGCGGGCCATCCCCGGCTCCCCGCCCTCCCTGCTCGCCCCGGCCCCCGGATGCGCCTTCGCCCCGCGCTGCGCCGTGGCCGCCGCGGGCGGCGAGGACGACCGGGAGCGCTGCGCCACGGTGCGGCCCGAGCTCGGACCGTACGGCGACGCCGGACGCGAGGCGGCCTGCCACTTCGCCGGCGCCGTCCGGGAGGTGACCCGATGACCACGGCGAACGAGACGGGCCCCCGCACCGCCCGGGTCCCGGCGGCCCGCGACGAGACCGGAACCCCGCCCCCGCTGCTGCGCGTGCGCGACCTCACGATGGCCTTCCCCGGCAAACGCAGCGTGACCGGGCGCCGGGGGGCGCCCGTGCGCGCCGTCGACGGAGTCTCCTTCGACCTGGAGGCCGGCCGGACCCTGGGCCTCGTGGGGGAGTCGGGCTGCGGGAAGTCCACCACCGGGCGGATGCTGGTCCGGCTGCTGGAACCAACCTCCGGAAGCGTCGAGTTCGACGGCAAGGACATCAGCCGGCTCTCCCAGCGCACCCTGCGCCCACTGCGGCGGAACCTCCAGATGGTCTTCCAGGACCCGCACTCCTCCCTCAACCCCCGCCAGACGGTGGCCCGGATCATCTCCGACCCGCTGCTGGTACAGGGGTCGAGCGCGGCGGACGCCCGCCGCCGGGCCGCCGGACTGATGGAGCTCGTCGGACTGATCCCGGAGCACATCGACCGCTATCCGCACGAGTTCTCCGGCGGCCAGGCGCAGCGCATCGGCATCGCCCGGTCGCTCGCCACCAACCCCCGGCTGATCGTCGCCGACGAACCGGTCTCGGCCCTCGACGTCTCCGTCCAGGCGCAGATCGTCAACCTGATGGAGCGGCTGCGCGCCGAACTGGGCCTGGCCTATGTGTTCATCGCGCACGACCTCTCGATCGTCAAACGGGTCAGCGACCGGGTCGCCGTCATGTACCTCGGCCGGATCGTGGAGATGGGCGACAAGAAGTCGCTCTACGAGAACCCCCAGCACCCGTACACCAGGGCGCTGTTGTCCGCCGTCCCGCTGCCCGACCCGGCGGCGGAGCGGCGGCGCGAGCGGATCGTGCTGCTCGGCGACCCGCCGAGTCCGGCCGCCCCGCCACCGGGCTGCACCTTCCACCCCAGGTGCCCCGTGGCGCAGGAGATCTGCCGCACCGAACGGCCGCTGCTGCGGACGGTCGCCTCCCGCGAGGTGGCCTGCCACATCGCGTAGCCGCGTACCCCCGGGGGACCGGCGGGGAACCCGGGCAGGGGGAGGGCCCCGGAGCGACGATCTCGCTCCGGGGCCCCTCCTTCGTTCCGGTGGTTCCCGTTCCGGCGGCGCTTCAGACCAGGCCGAGTTCCTTGCGGAAGAACTCCAGCTCCAGCGCCATGATCTTCTCCCGCACCCCGCCCGGGGTCATGTGCGTGACGCCCGGCAGTGCGAGGAGCTGGTGCGGACGGCCCGCGTCGGTCAGGGCCTGCGAGAGCCGCAGGGTGTGCGAGGGGTGGACGTTGTCGTCGGCCAGCCCCGTGACCAGCAGCAGCGGCCGGCGCAGCCCCGCCGCGTCGGCGAGCAGGCTGTCCCGCTCGTACACCTCCGGGTGCTCCTGGGGCAGACCCAGGTACCGCTCGGTGTACGCCGTGTCGTACTGCCGGAAGTCGGTCGGCGCGGCCCCGGCCGCCGCCGCGTGGAAGACGTCCGGGCGGCGCAGCACCGCGAGCGCGGAGAGGTACCCGCCGTACGACCAGCCGCGGACGCCCACCCGGGTCAGGTCGAGGTCGGCGTGGCGCGCGCCGAGCGCCCGCAGGGCGGCGACCTGGTCCTCCAGGGTGACCTCGGAGAAGCCCCGGTACATGGCGTGCGTGTACCGCGGTGATACGTACGCGGTGCCGCGGTTGTCGACGGTGACCACGGCGAAGCCCTGGTCGGCCCACCACTGCCGGTGCTGCCAGCGGCGCGGCTCGGCGCTGACGTCCTGCATGCCGGGGCCGCCGTAGCTGTCCATCAGGACGGGCAGCCGCGTGCCGGGGACGTGTCCGCGCGGCAGCACCAGGGCGGTGGGCACCGCGTGTTCGGTGACCCGCTCCAGCACCGGGACCACCCGGTAGGGCAGCGGCTGCGACAGGTCGCCGGGCGGACTGCACTTCGGGTCGGTGGCCCTGCCGTCGGCGGTCCGCAGGACGCGCCGGATGCCGTCGGCGTCCGCGGAGCCGAGCAGCAGCGCCCCGGCGGAGGCCGCCAGGACGGAGTGCACCCCGGGCCCGTCCGCGAGCGGGGTCAGCGCCCCCGTGTCCGGGTCGAGCAGGAGCACCTGCTGCTCGGAGGGGTCGCGCTGCCCGGCCTCGATCAGCAGGCGGTCCCCGTGGGTGCCGGCCACCTTGCGGACCTGGATCCCGTCCCCGGTGAGGAGTGCGCCGTCCAGCGCGAGCGCGCGGGCGGCCCCGCCGGGGGTGTCGGCCGAGGTGAGCATCCGGCCGTCGGCCAGGCGCGCCGGGGTCCCGGGGAGCATGGGGTCCACCCACTGGGGGTGCGTGGTGCGCGACAGCTCCCGGGTCCGCCCGGTGTCCGGGTCGGCGGAGAGCAGCAGGACGTTCCGCTGGAGCCGGTCGTGCACGGTGAGCAGGATCTCGCCGGGCCCGGTGTCGCTCGAAGGCCACTGCGCTTCGGAGAAGTACGGATAGGTCTCGGTGTCCCAGTCGATCCGCACGGCGGCGTCCGGGCCCGGTCCGAGCACCCAGAGCCGCACGTCGGCGTTGGGGCCGCCGGCCTCGGGGTACGCGAAGTCCTCGGCCGGCAGCTCCGGGTGCGCCGGGTCGGCGAACCAGCGCCGCTGGAGGGCGGATTCGTCGACGCGGGCGGCCAGCAGGCGCTCCCCGTCGGGGGACCACCAGTGCCCCCGGTGCCGGTCGAGTTCCTCGGCGGCGGCGAACTCCGCGACGCCCCAGCGGGCTCCGTCGTCGGGGCTGACCCGGCCACCGGGGACGGTGTGCAGGGCGTCGCCGGTGACGTAGGCGACGCGCGAGGCGTCGGGGCTCGGGCGCGGATCGAAGACGGGCCCCGTGGTGGGGAGCTCCTTGGGCTGCGCGGGCGCTCCGGCGTCCGCCGCGCGGGCGCCTTCGTACGCGGCACGGTACAGGCGGCCGTACAGCGCGAACACCGCGGTGCGCCCGTCGGCGGAGAGCGCGTAGGAGCCGATCCCGTCGGCGACGAGCCGCGAGCGTTCGCGCAGCCGGCGCTCGACGACGGGGAGGGGCGCGGGCTCGGGGGACAGCTCGCGGGGGTCGGCGAGCAGGGTTTCGGCGCCGGTGGCGGTGTCCAGGACCCATAGTCCGTCGAAGGGGTCGGTGGGGCCGGTGGAGCGGAGGAACCAGAGGAGCCGGCCTTCGTCGCCGAAGGAGAAGGCGCGGGGGGCCCCGTAGGTGAACCGGGCGGTGCTCGCGGAGAGCCTGAGGAAGTCATCCATGCGATCCATGGAATCAGTGTGTCATGTGAAATACCACACGCTATATATCACACAGCGTATGCCACATGGCCTACGCCGTTCGGGTGGTGACACCCCTGATACGGGTTTAGCGTCGAAAAAGTGGACCCGAACGCTATGCCGAGCAGTACCAGCACCGGGACCGACGGCAAGGTCCAAGGCAACGGCGGTCATCGCGGACTAGCTCTGTTCGTGCTCGCCTCGTGCCAGCTCATGGTTGTTCTCGACATCACCATCGTGAACATCGCGCTGCCGCACATCCAGACCGCGCTCGACTTCTCCACCGAGAGCCTGTCCTGGGTCGTCAACGCCTACACCCTCACCTTCGGCGGGCTGCTGCTCCTCGGCGGCCGCACCGGTGACATCCTTGGCCGGCGGCGCGTCTTCGTCTTCGGCGTCCTGCTCTTCGGCCTGGCCTCGCTGCTGGGCGGATTCGCCCAGAACGCCGGCCAGTTGATGGGCGCCCGCGCCCTCCAGGGCGTCGGCGGCGCCATCGCCTCCCCGACCGCCCTCGCGCTGATCACCACCACCTTCCGCGAAGGACCCGAACGCAACCGGGCCTTCGGCGTCTTCGCCGGTGTCTCGGCCGGTGGCGGCGCGATCGGGCTGCTGGCCGGCGGGATTCTGGTGGAGTGGCTGAACTGGCGCTGGGTGCTCTTCGTCAACGTCCCCATCGCGCTGCTGATCGCCCTGGTCACCCCGAGGGTGATCGGCGAATCCGCCCGCCGGCCCGGACACTTCGACCTCGCGGGCGCGCTGCTCTCCACCCTCGGCATGGTGGCCCTGGTCTACGGCTTCATCCGCGCGTCCCAGGACGGCTGGCGCGACGGGCTGACGCTCGCCTCCTTCGCGGCGGCCGTGGTCCTGCTGAGCCTCTTCGTCGTCAACGAAAAGCGCTCGCCCCAGCCCATCACCCCCCTGCACATGTTCGCCGACCGCAACCGGGCCGGCACGTACGCGATCATGCTCTTCTTCGCCTGCGCGATCTTCGGGATGTTCTTCTTCCTGACCCTGTTCGTGCAGAACGTGCTGGGCTTCAGCCCGCTGCGGGCCGGACTCGCCTTCCTGCCGGTCAGCGCGATGATCGTGGTGACGGCGGGCATCACCTCCCAGGGGCTGCCGAAGTTCGGGCCCAAACCCTTCATGGTGGCCGGCTCCCTCTTCTCGGCCGCCGGGCTGGCCTGGCTCACGCAGACCGACATCCACTCGACGTACCTGGGCAGCATCCTCGGACCGATGCTGCTGTTCTCCGCCGGCATGGGCATGCAGTTCGTGGCCCTGACCCTGATGGCCCTCTCGAACGTCCCCGACCGGGAATCGGGCGCGGCCTCCGGACTGCTGAACGCGATGCAGCAGGTGGGCGGTTCGCTCGGCCTGTCCATCCTGGTCACCGTCTTCGGCACGGCCAGCCGCAACGAGGCCAGGGACCAGGCGGGCAGCTTCCTGCGCACCGCCACACCCGAACAGAAGCTCTTCTTCGCCAAGACCAAGCAGTACCCGAAGCCCTGGAGCGACCAGGTCCTCACCTCGGGCGTCAGCGCCGCCTTCGTGGCGGCAGCCGCCTTCACCCTGGTCACGGCACTGATCGCGCTCTTCGTCATCCAGGTGCGGCCCTCCGACCTCGCCCGCCTCCAGGGCAACCACACGCCGGCGGCGGGCGCCTGACGGTCAGGTCCCCAGGCGGCGGATGCGGCAGCGCACCGGACTGGTGTTGCGCAGGGTGATCCCGGCGACGACGGAGATCTCGGTGTCCACCGCCTCGAACTCGTAGGCCCGTAGCAGCATCGCCAGCGCGATCACCGATTCCAGCATGGAGAAGTGCTGTCCGATGCAGGCGCGCGGGCCGCCGCCGAAGGGCAGCCAGGCGTAGCGCGGCCGCGCCGCCTCCGCCTCCGGCGCGAACCGGTCCGGGTCGAAACGCTCCGGGTCCGGCCAGTAGCCGGGGTGACGGTGGATCACCCAGGGCGCCACGATCACATCGGCGCCGGCCGGGATGGTGTGCCCGTCGACCTCGGCCGCGGCGACCGCGCGGCGGCCGATGGCGGGGGCCGCCGGATAGAGCCGCATGGCCTCCTTGAGCACCTGGGTGAGGTACGGGAGCCGGTCGAGGTCGGCTGCTCCCGGCGTACGGTCGCCCAGCACCGCGGCGATCTCGGCGCGGGCCCGGTCCTGGAACTCCGGATGGCGGGCCAGCAGGTGGAGGGAGAAGGCCAGCGAGGTGGCGGTCGTCTCGTGCCCGGCGAGCAGGAAGATCAGGACCTGTTCGCGCAGCTCGGTGGCGTCGAACTCCCCGTCGTCGTCGCTGCTCGCGGCGGCGAGCAGCGACAGCAGGTCCTCGCCCGCTCCGGAGCTGCTGTCGCCACGTCGCTCGGCGATGATCCCGTCGCACACCGCGTACAGCTCGTCCATCGCGGCGGCCGCCCGCTTGTTGCCCGGAGTGGGCCAGTCGCGGGGGACGTTGACGGGGGAGTAGCCGCGGCGCATCACGTAGGCCGTGATGACCGGAAAGGACCGGTCCACGACCTCGGCGGTGGCGTCCACGTCGGTGCCGAAGAGGATCCGGGCGACGGCGCGCAGCGCCAGGGTCATCATCTCGTCCGCGACGTCGACGACCCCGTCCGGGGCCGCCGCCCAGGCGGCCAGGGTGGAAGCGGTCTCGGTAGCGACGGCGTCCGCGTACCCGTCCACCCGGCGCTTGGTGAACAGCGGCTGGACCAGCCGCCGCTGGCGCAGGTAGTCCTCGTCCTGGCTGGTGAGCAGCCCGTTGCCGAGGGCCTCGCGGACCTCTTGGTAGAGGGCGTTGTCCTTGCGGAAATTGGCCGCCTGCGAGGCCAGTACCTGCTGGGCCCCCTCCGCCGAGAACACGCAGTGCAGCTCGGTGCGCAGCCCCGGCGGACCGGCGGTGATCCGCACGACGTCACCGTGCCGCTGCCGCGCCCGCTGATACGTACCGAGGGCGTCCGCCTTCAGGTCGGCGAGCGACCCGAGCAGCGGGGCACCCTCCAGCCGGGGTATCTCGGTACGGCCGCTGGTACCCGCACCTGTACCTGTACCCGTACTCGTACCTGCTCGTGGTGTTCGCGCTGCTGATGCCATGGCTCCGCCCTCAGAACTGTGCCGACAGGCCGATTCTGGGGGCGGCGGCCCACGGGATGCGAGGTCTCCCGGCCCATCCGACCGAATATCGCCGCAGCGCGCGGAGCCTCCCCGCCCTGACGGAGACGGGCCGCAGGGCTGCTCCGGCCTTGTCCGGGCACGGGGTCCCCGGGTTGCTGACCGAGACCTCGGCGGCGGTGCCGGCCGGCAGTGGGCCTGGGGCGGGACGACCGCGGGCTCCGGTCTCGAAGCGGAGTGCGGATCCGTGGGGCGAGCGTCCGCCGAAGGATCGTTACGCCACCAACTTGCCACCCTGTCAAGGGAGTCCGTGAGATCGCCGACACACTCACCATCGAGTGAGGATGCCCGCGCGGGCGCCATGAGGGCGCGAGGGTGAGCGCATGATCATCTCTGCCCTGCGCCGTCGCGCCGCCGTACTCGCGACGGCCCTCGCCGCCGCCCTGCTGCCCCCCGCTTCCGCCTCCGCGTCCGCCCCGGCCGCCACCCCCGGATCGCTCCACGCGGCGGCTCCCGCCAACTCCTGCCCCCGGGTCACGAACCACCTCTTCGCCGCCGCCGACGAACGCGTCGAGGTGGAACGCATCACCCCTTCCCCCTCCTGGCGGATCAACTGCAAGCAGCTCTACCGCTCGGACGGCCGCCCGCCGTCGGTGGTCTTCGAGGAGGGCTTCCTGCCCAGGGACACCCTGACCGGCCAGTACGACATCGAGAGTTACGTCCTGGTCAACCAGCCCTCCCCGTACGTCTCCACCACGTACAACCACGACCTCTACAAGTCCTGGAAGAGCGGCTGGAACTACTACATCGACGCCCCGGGCGGCGTGGACGTCAACCAGACCATCGGCGACACCCACAAGTACGCCTCCCAGGTCGAGGTGGCCTTCCCGGGTGGCATCGCCCGCTCGTTCATCGTGGCCGTCTGCCCGGTGGACACGGTGAAGAAGGTGGAAATCATGGACCGCTGCGAGGACAACCCGCACTACGAGCCCTGGCGCACCAACTACCCCGGCTGAAAACCTCGTTAGACCAGGGCGTCCGTCCGTCGTCGTTTCGGACCCGGGTAGGGCCCGTCCATCGCCGGCCACGTGGCATGGCGATCTGTGCCTGACCTCACGAGGGGCCCTGGGCAAGGCCTTGATCAGCCATGACGCCGCGGGCGACATCAGTGGGGACGCGGATCGATGCCCAGTTCGATGTCCCCGGCACCGCCCCGGCGGGCGAGCCGCCACGCCGTCAGCTCCGACTCGGGACGCCCAGCGCGGCTACGGACGTGAGGCCGAACCGCCGCTCTGGGCGGGGTCGAACGCACCATCAGTTCCTGGATGGCGCCTATGGCCTGCGCTTGTACGGATAAATGAGATCGAAAGACCGAGGCCCCGGCACCCTGAGTGAAGGGTGTCGGGGCCTCGTCCACGGTGATGACTCGTCAGCTAGCGGGGTCACTCGCTGCACGGTTCTGAGGAAGTATTCGTCATCCCCGCTCGGTCCCGCTGTGCCGCGATTCCTAGATGTCGCGGAAGATCTCGATCTGCGCGCCCACCGAGTTGAGGCGCTCCGCCAGTTCCTCGTAGCCGCGGTTGATGACGTAGACGTTGCGCAGGACCGAGGTGCCCTCGGCCGCCATCATCGCCAGGAGGACGACCACCGCCGGGCGCAGGGCCGGCGGGCACATCATCTCCGCCGCGCGCCAGCGGGTGGGGCCCTCGACCAGGACGCGGTGGGGGTCCAGGAGTTGGAGGCGCCCGCCGAGGCGGTTGAGGTCCGTGAGGTAGATGGCGCGGTTGTCGTACACCCAGTCGTGGATCAGGGTCTGGCCCTGGGCCACGGCCGCGATGGCGGCGAAGAAGGGGACGTTGTCGATGTTCAGTCCGGGGAACGGCATCGGGTGGATCTTGTCGATCGGGGCTTCGAGCTTCGACGGGCGGACGGTGAGGTCCACCAGGCGGGTGCGGCCGTTGTCGGCCGTGTACTCGGGGGAGCGGTCGTGGTCGAGGCCCATCTCCTCCAGGACCGCGAGCTCGATCTCCATGAACTCGATCGGGACCCGGCGGATGGTGAGTTCGGACTCCGTGACCACGGCGGCGGCCAGCAGGCTCATCGCCTCGACCGGGTCCTCCGAGGGGGAGTAGTCCACGTCCACGTCGATGTTCGGGACGCCGTGCACCGTCAGGGTCGTGGTGCCGACGCCGTCGACCCGGACGCCGAGGGCCTCCAGGAAGAAGCACAGGTCCTGGACCATGTAGTTGGAGGAGGCGTTGCGGATGACGGTGGTGCCGTCGTGCCGGGCGGCGGCCAGCAGCGCGTTCTCGGTGACGGTGTCCCCGCGCTCGGTCAGCACGATCGGGCGGTCCGGGGAGATCCCGGACTCGACCTGGGCGTGGTAGATGCCCTCGGTCGCGGTGATGTCCAGGCCGAAGCGGCGCAGGGCGATCATGTGCGGCTCGATGGTGCGGGTGCCGAGGTCGCAGCCGCCCGCGTAGGGCAGCTTGAAGTGGTCCATCCGGTGGAGCAGGGGGCCCAGGAACATGATGATGCTGCGGGTGCGGCGGGCCGCGTCCGCGTCCATCGCGTCCATGTCGAGGCGGGCCGGCGGTACGAGTTCCAGGTCGACGCCGTCGTTGATCCAGCGGGTGCGGACGCCGATGGAGTTCAGGACCTCCAAGAGGCGATAGACCTCCTCGATGCGGGCGACCCGGCGAAGGACCGTACGGCCCTTGTTGAGCAGCGAGGCGCACAGCAGGGCCACGCACGCGTTCTTGCTCGTCTTGACGTCGATCGCGCCGGACAGGCGGCGGCCGCCGACCACGCGCAGGTGCATCGGACCGGCGTAGCCCAGGGAGACGATTTCGCTGTCGAGGGCTTCCCCGATGCGCGCGATCATCTCAAGGCTGATGTTCTGGTTGCCGCGCTCGATCCGGTTCACGGCGCTCTGGCTGGTGCCGAGGGCGTCCGCGAGCTGACTCTGTGTCCAGCCCCGGTGCTGCCGGGCGTCACGGATGAGCTTGCCGATGCGTACGAGGTAGTCGTCTGCCATGGATGCACCGTATCTCAGATATGAGATGTCGATCGATCCGGGTGTGGCAGACGGGTGGCGGTGCGGTGGTGGCGGGTGTTACCGGTCGTCAGCTTCCATCGTGGGGCCGCCGGGTGCGTGGTGCGCGACGAGCCGGCCGAGGAGGCCGACGAGCTGCTCGCGCTCCTTTGCGGACAAAGGGGACAGAAGCTCCTCCTGGGCGGCGGCGAGCAGTTGCTCCAGCTTGCGCATCCGGCGCCGCCCGGCGGTCGTGAGGGTGATGACGTTGCGCCGCCGGTCGGCGGGGTCGGGGGTGCGCTCGACCAGCTCGCGTGCGGCGAGTTCGTTGATGACGGCGACCAGGTCGCTGCGGTGGATGCCGGTGCGGCCGCTCAGGGCCGCCTGGCTCGCGGGTCCGAACTCGTCCAGGGCGACGAGGGTGGCGTAATGCCATTTGCGGGCGTCTGCCCCGCTCAGTCCCTCGGTGACGAGCCGCGTGGCGTGCGCCGAGGCCTGTGAGAGCAGCCGGCTGGGCAGTTCGCGCAGTCGCGCCGGGAGGGTGGGGGCGCCCTGGCCCTCTTCCGTGGTCATGCCGGGATCGTACCCCTTGCGTTCGTGGTACTAACGATTTAACTTCGTTAGTACTACAAACGTTTATGGCCCGAATGAATCGGAACGGATGGTTTCCCATGCCCGTCATCGACGTACTCGACTCGACCATGTACTACGAGGAGCTCGGCGCCCCCGGGGGCGCCCCCGACGGCGTCCCCTTCGTCTTCCTGCACGGCAACCCGACCTCCTCCCACCTGTGGCGGGGGGTACTGCCCCGGATCGGGGGCGGGGTCCGCGTCCTGGCCCCCGACCTCATCGGGATGGGCCGTTCCGGCAAGCCCGGCGGCGCGTACCGCTTCGCCGACCACGCCCGCTACCTCGACGCCTGGTTCGACGTCCTGGGGGTCGAAGGGGCCGTCCTCGTGGGCCAGGACTGGGGCGGCGCGCTCGCCTTCGACCGGGCCGCCCGGCACCCGGGGAAGGTCCGCGGCCTCGCCTTCATGGAGACGATCCTGCGGCCGATGACCTGGGAGGAGTACCCGCCCGCCGCCCGCGCCCGGTTTGAGGCGATCCGCACCCCGGGCGTGGGGGAGGAGATGATCCTGGAGCGGAACCTCTTCATCGAGGACAGCATCGGCAAGACGGTGCTGAACCCCATGGACGAGGCCGACCATGCCGTCTACGCCGCCCCCTACCCGACCCCCCGGAGTCGCGTCCCCATGCTCCGGTTCGCCCGCTCCCTGCCCATCGGCGGCCAACCGGCGGACGTGGTCGCCCGGGTCGAGGCGTACGACGCCTGGCTGGCCGCCAGCCCGCGGGTGCCCAAGCTCCTGCTCCACTTCGACGGCTCGCCCGCCCTGATGGTCGGCCCCGAGCTGGTCGCGTGGAGCGAGGAGAACATCTCCGCGCTGGAGACCGAGTACGGCGGCGCCGCCGCCCACCTCTGCCCGGAGGACCGGCCCGAGGAGATCGCCGCGGCCGTCACGGCCTGGGCCGCGCGCCACGGCCTTGTGGGCTGAGCGGCGGCAGTACGGGGCCGGCGGCCCGGGGCGGGGGCTCCTCCCGGGAGCCCCCGGACCCTCAGTGCCCGCAGGCGTGGTGCCGCCCCTTGCCCCCACCCCCGTGGACCGGGGCGTACGCGGCCGGGCGCGCGCCCGCCGCCGCGGCGCGGGCCAGCCGGGCCGAAGCCGCCCGGCCCGACGCCGAATCCGCCTCGCGCACGACACGGCCGCCGACCAGGGTCATCCGTACGCCCGTCCCGCTGATGTCGGCCACCGGACAGCGCGTCACGTCCTGGTCCAGGAGCACCAGGTCCGCCGCCTTGCCCGGCTCCAGCGTGCCGGTCAGCTCCTCCTGGCGGAGCTGCCAGGCCGTGCCCGAGGTGTGCATCCGCAGCGTGGTGTCCCGGCTCAGTGCCTCCTGCTCCCGGTACAGCTCGCCCGCCCCCTGCGCGCCCTGCCGGTCGATCGCCGTCCGGAGCTGGTTCCACACCTGGAGGGCGTCCACCGGCCAGTCCGAACCGCCCGCCAGCCGCGCGCCCGCCTTCTCCGGTCCGTGCGCCGGGCAACCGGCTGTTGATTCGGCTGTTGGCCATCGCCGGCTGTCGGCTACCTCGTAAGAGTGAAGCGGGAGGAGCTGCAGGCGCGGAGGCGTCGTTGAAGCGTCAGTCTGAATGGGGAACGTTAGTGCCGCTGTGGGGAGAGGGGGGTAGCTGGTGGTACGTGGTGGGAGCAAGGAGAAGCGGAAGCGTGTACTACGCGCGCCGGTCGACTCGTTCACCGTGTGCGCTCCCGCGGGTGCGCGGATCAGGGATCGTCTGCGCGTGTCCGCCAGCGACGCCGAGGTCTTGAGGGTCGTCGGTGAGCATCTCGGCGGGCATGCCCGTGCCGATCTTGCCGAGCGTGTCCGTATCGGCAGGGTGCCGGTCAAGGGCAATCGGCGGGCGGAACGGAAGCGGGCACTGACGAGGGTGTCGTCGTCCCGCTGGGCGGGGGCGATCAACCGCGCGAGCGAGGATCAGTACCAGCTTTCCCTGAGATGTCTGTTCGACGAGAGGGCTTCCCTGCGCCGGGCCATCGCCAAGACCGTTCAGCGTCTGGCAGTGCCGTGCGGGCAGCGTGTGGGCGGTGTCCGGGGCTACCCGAGCCCGGACGAACGTGCGCAGAAGCAGCGCCGGTTGCAGGTGCTCACCACGCGCCTGGTCGCGGTGGAGCGTCGTATCGAGGCCGGGCATCCGGCGATCGTTGTGGGTGGCGGCCGACTGGCGAAGACGCGGCACCACCTCACGGACGCCCGGCTCACACACGCGGGGTGGCGGGAGAGGTGGGACGCTGCCCGGATGTTCCTGACCGCTGACGGGGAGTCCGGCGCTCCGTACGGGAACTACACGATCACCGTCGATCCCGCTGAAGGCACGGTCGAGATCGTTCCCCCTGAACCCCTCAGGCACCTCGCCAACGCACCCCGGGGGCGCTACCGGCTCGCCTGCGCCGTCACCTTCAATCACCGCCAAGGCGAATGGCTGGACCGGATCAGCGCCAACCGTTCGGTGCGCTACGACATCGTTTGCGACCCGGAACGCGGGCGCTGGTACCTCGACGCCTCCTGGTCCACCCCGGCGACGTCTCTCCCGACCCCCGCCGAGCTGGCCGCGACCGGTGTCCGGCTGCTCGCCGTGGATCTCAATGCCGGACACCTCGCCGCCTGCGTCGTCGACGTTCACGGCAACCCAGTCGGCCGTCCGATCACCGTACCCACCGACCTGACCGGACCCACATCCCAGCGCGACGGACGCCTGCGCGCCGCGATCAGCGAACTGATCCGTCTCGCGCACCAGCACGGCTGCGCCGGTCTGGCCATCGAGAACCTCGGTTTCGCCGACGCCCGCGCCACGGGCCGCGAGACGATGGGCCGCGGCAAGCGTGGCAAGGCGTTCCGGCGCACGGTTGCGGGCTTGCCCACGGCCCGCTTCCGCGACCGGCTGTCCGGCATGGCCTACCACGTCGGCCTAATCGTCGTCGCGGTCGACCCCGCCTACACCTCCCGCTGGGGAGCCCAGCACTGGAAGCAGCCGCTTCAACAGCAATCGAAGATCACGATCGTCACCGGGCACCATGCGGCCTCGGTGGCGATCGGCAGACGCGCCCTCGGACACGGGATCCGGCGTCGGCCAGGTGTGACCGCACACGACCAGAGGATCGTCGTGCGGAGAGCTACCGGCCAGACCGTCACCTTACCGAGGGCACGCGGGGCCGCGAGCCCGCCAAGGACCACAGGCACACCCGATCAAGGTGGCAGGACCTGCCGGGACCGAAGCGACCAGCTCGCGCTGTTCCCCGTCTCTCAGGTCCCGGCCCCAGCCCTGGCCCCAGCCCCGGCCCGGGGGAGAAGGGCCTCCTGCTGGTCTGTGCCGGCGAGGATCCGGCGTACGCCGAGAACGAACCTGCCGTGACCACCGTCACCTTCGATCCGGAGCGGATCGCCGAAACGGCGGTTTCGTCCCTGGTCAAGCTGATCGAATCCGGACAAGCGGAATCCACTGGCCGGCTGACCGTCCCGGCGGGGCTGAGGGTGCGTGCCTCGTCCCGCCCCCCTGGCATGTACTAGAGTTATCTCGACATCGAGATATCTGCCCCGGACGTGCCGCAGCCGCCCCGCTGGTAAGGGTGACCTAACTTAGCCTCACCTTAGCGGAAAGGCCAGAGTGCCTCGCGGCAGGATTGCGGCAATACGCGCGAATTCATGCATGAAGGAGACTGTCGTGTCGGCGAACAGCTTCGACGCCCGCAGCACGCTGCAGGTGGGCGACGAGTCGTACGAGATCTTCAAGCTGGACAAGGTCGAGGGCTCCGCCCGCCTTCCCTACAGCCTGAAGGTCCTGCTGGAGAACCTGCTCCGTACCGAGGACGGCGCGAACATCACCGCCGACCACATCCGGTCGCTCGGAAACTGGGACTCGCAGGCCCAGCCCAGCGAGGAGATCCAGTTCACGCCGGCCCGCGTGATCATGCAGGACTTCACCGGCGTCCCCTGCGTCGTGGACCTCGCCACCATGCGCGAGGCCGTGAAGGCCCTCGGCGGCGACCCGGCGAAGATCAACCCGCTCTCGCCCGCCGAGATGGTCATCGACCACTCGGTCATCGCCGACAAGTTCGGCACGGCCGACGCGTTCGCCCAGAACGTCGAGCTGGAGTACGGCCGCAACAAGGAGCGCTACCAGTTCCTGCGCTGGGGCCAGACCGCCTTCGACGACTTCAAGGTCGTCCCCCCGGGCACCGGCATCGTCCACCAGGTCAACATCGAGCACCTGGCCCGCACGGTCATGGTCCGTAACGGCCAGGCGTACCCCGACACCCTCGTCGGCACCGACTCGCACACCACCATGGTCAACGGCCTGGGCGTGCTGGGCTGGGGCGTCGGCGGCATCGAGGCCGAGGCCGCGATGCTCGGCCAGCCGGTCTCCATGCTGATCCCGCGCGTCGTGGGCTTCAAGCTGACCGGCGAGCTGCCGGCCGGCACCACCGCCACCGACCTCGTGCTGACCATCACCGAGATGCTCCGCAAGCACGGCGTCGTCGGCAAGTTCGTCGAGTTCTACGGTGAGGGCGTCGCCGCCACCTCCCTCGCGAACCGCGCCACCATCGGCAACATGTCGCCGGAGTTCGGCTCCACCGCCGCGATCTTCCCGATCGACGACGAGACGCTGAAGTACCTGCGCCTGACCGGCCGCGACGCCCAGCAGGTCGCCCTCGTCGAGGCGTACGCCAAGGCGCAGGGCCTGTGGCTGGACCCGGCCGCCGAGCCGGACTTCTCCGAGAAGCTGGAGCTCGACCTCTCCACGGTCGTCCCCTCCATCGCCGGCCCCAAGCGCCCGCAGGACCGCATCATCCTCGCGAACGCCTCGCAGCAGTTCGCCGTGGACGTGCGCAACTACGTCTCCGACGACGAGGAGTCCGGCAAGGAGTCCTTCCCGGCGTCCGACTCCCCGGCCTCCTCCAACGGTGTGCCCACCAAGCCCACCCCGGTGACCCTGGCCGACGGCACCTCCTTCGAGATCGACCACGGCGCCGTCACCGTCGCCGCGATCACCTCGTGCACCAACACCTCGAACCCCTACGTCATGGTCGCCGCGGCGCTCGTGGCGAAGAAGGCCGTCGAGAAGGGCCTCGCCCGCAAGCCGTGGGTCAAGACCACCCTGGCCCCGGGCTCGAAGGTCGTCACCGACTACTTCGACAAGGCCGGCCTGACCCCGTACCTCGACAAGATGGGCTTCAACCTCGTCGGGTACGGCTGCACCACCTGCATCGGCAACTCGGGTCCGCTGGAGGAGGAGATCTCCAAGGCGATCAACGACGCCGACCTGGCGGTCACCTCGGTCCTCTCGGGCAACCGCAACTTCGAGGGCCGCATCAACCCCGACGTCAAGATGAACTACCTGGCCTCCCCGCCGCTGGTCGTCGCGTACGCCATCGCGGGCTCCATGAAGGTGGACATCACCCGGGACGCCATCGCCACCGACTCCGAGGGCAACCCGGTCTTCCTGAAGGACATCTGGCCCACCGAGGCCGAGGTCAACGACGTCGTCGCGAACGCGATCGGCGAAGACATGTTCAGCAAGTCCTACCAGGACGTCTTCGCGGGCGACGCCCAGTGGCAGGCGCTGTCCATCCCGACCGGTAACACCTTCGAGTGGGACCCGCAGTCCACCTACGTGCGCAAGCCCCCGTACTTCGAGGGCATGACGATGGAGACCACCCCGGTCTCCGACATCGCCGGCGCCCGTGTGCTGGCGAAGCTGGGCGACTCGGTCACCACCGACCACATCTCCCCGGCCGGCGCCATCAAGGCCGACACCCCGGCCGGCAAGTACCTCACGGAGCACGGCGTCGAGCGCCGCGACTTCAACTCGTACGGTTCCCGCCGCGGCAACCACGAGGTCATGATCCGCGGTACGTTCGCCAACATTCGCCTCCGCAACCAGATCGCGGCGGGCACCGAGGGCGGCTTCACCCGCGACTTCACCGTCGAGGGCGCGCCGGTCTCCTTCATCTACGACGCCTCGCAGAACTACCAGGCCGCCGGCATCCCGCTGGTCATCCTGGCGGGCAAGGAGTACGGCTCCGGCTCCTCGCGCGACTGGGCCGCCAAGGGCACCGCGCTGCTCGGCGTCAAGGCCGTCATCGCCGAGTCCTACGAGCGCATCCACCGCTCCAACCTGATCGGCATGGGCGTCCTGCCCCTGCAGTACCCGGAGGGCGTCACGGCGGCCTCCCTGGGCCTCACCGGCGAGGAGTCCTTCTCCTTCACCGGTGTGGAGGAGCTGAACAACGGCACCACCCCGCGCACGGTCAAGGTGACCACCGACACCGGCGTGGAGTTCGACGCGGTCGTCCGCATCGACACCCCGGGCGAGGCGGACTACTACCGCAACGGCGGCATCATGCAGTACGTGCTCCGCAACCTCATCCGCGGCTAAGCACACAGCGCATACCGGCACCAAAGGGCCGTACCTCCGTTAAGGGGGTACGGCCCTTCCGTTTCTGCGGGCGGCTCCGACAGTCCAGGTCAGGTGACGGTGAGGTCTCAACTCGGAAAAGCCGGGGCCCATACCGGTACATGATCTTGCTCACAGGAGCGGAAGTGGACTATACCTGTGCCCGTCCGGGTCACCGCGAAACGAGCGGCTCCGGACGGGGGGACGGCGGGGACCTGCGGTGATGTCCGCTGGGCGGCAGCAGTCGCACTTTCCTTCCTCCTTCACACTCCTGACGAAGGCGAGGACTTGAGCATGGGATCCACCTCCGCCCACGGCGAGCACAGCAACGGTGAGGGCTTCGGCCGCCGGGACCTGATCAAGCGCTCCGCGGCACTCGGCCTCATCGCGGTTCCGACGATGAGCTTCCTGTCCGCCTGCGCCTCCGGCTCCGAGGAGACGACCAAGGGCAACGAGTCCAAGGTGGCCGTCACCAAGGAGAACCCCTTCGGCGTCGCCAAGGGCGGCAAGCTCGACGTGGTCGTCTTCAAGGGCGGCTACGGCGACGACTACGCCAAGGCCTGGGAAGCGGCGTTCGACAAGAAGTGGGGCACCACTTCCTCGCACCTCGCCACCCAGGAGATCACCTCCAAGCTGCAGCCCCGCTTCAACGGCGGCAACCCGCCGGACGTCGTCGACGACTCCGGCGCCCAGCAGATCAAGCTGGACGTGCTCGTGAAGGGCAACCAGCTCGCCGACCTCACCGTGGTGCTCGACGCCCCGTCGCTCGACGACCCGAGCAAGAAGGTCCGCGACACCCTGATCCCCGCGGCCATCGAGGCCGGCATGGTCGGCGGCAAGTTCGTCGCGCTGCAGTACGTCTACACCGTCTGGGGCCTGTGGTACTCGGGCAAGCTCTTCAAGGAGAAGGGCTGGACCGCGCCGAAGACCTGGCCCGAGTTCATGGACATCTGCCAGAAGGCCAAGGCGGCCGGCATCGGCGGCCTGGCCCACCAGGGCAAGCACCCGTACTACATCAACGTCGCCATCATGGACCTGATCGCCAAGAAGGGCGGCCTGGATGCCATGAAGGCGATCGACAACCTGGAGCCGAACGCCTTCGCGGACAACCCGGTCGCGCTGGAGGCCGTCGAGGCGGTGTACGAGCTGGTCGAGAAGGACCTGCTGATGCCGGGCACCAACGGCCTGACCCACACCGAGTCCCAGACCCAGTGGAACCAGTACAAGGCCGCCTTCATCACCTCCGGCTCCTGGCTGGAGAACGAGCAGCTCAAGCAGACCCCGGAAGACTTCGACATGCAGTTCCTGCCGATGCCGGTGCTGGCCGGCTCCAAGCTGCCCTTCGAGGCCATCCGTGCCGGCGCCGGCGAGCCCTTCATCGTCCCGGAGAAGGCCGCCAACAAGGCCGGCGGCCTGGAGTTCCTCCGCTCGATGCTGTCCCGCGAGTGGTCGACCCTCTTCGCCCAGCAGGCCAACTCCCTCACCGTCCTCAAGGACGGCGTGGACGCGGGGGTCAAGCTCCGCCCGGGCACCCAGTCGGCCGTCGCCGCACTCAAGTCGGCCGGGGACAACACGTTCAACTACCGCTACGCCGACTGGTACAGCGCGATGGACACCGAGATCCAGAACGCGTCCAATGAGCTGATGGCCAAGCGGATCCAGCCCAAGGAATGGATCAAGCGGGCCCAGGCTGCGGTAAACAAGGCGACCCAGGACCCGAACGCCAAGAACAACAAGCGCAGCTGACACCGCGTCCACCGGGCACCCGGAAACACCAGGGACGGACACCATGAGCCACGTAGCGAACAGCAAGGGGCGGGGCGGCTTCATCGCCGGCTTCCTCATCCTGCCCCTTGCGCTGTACCTGACCTTTGTCATCTGGCCGTACATTCAGACGTTCGGCTATTCCTTCACCAACTGGACGGGTCAGTCTCCGACTTTCGACTTCGTCGGGCTGGACAACTACTCGGCCTTGATGAAGGACGAGGTCTTCGGCGGCGCGCTGCTGAACAACCTGCTGCTCCTGGTGTTCGTCCCGACGATCACCATCCTCATCGCCCTGTTCTTCGCCTTCATGCTGAACGCCGGCGGGCGCAGCGGAGCCGGCGGGGTCCAGGGGGTGGCGGGCTCCGCCCTCTACAAGGTGATCTACTTCTTCCCGCAGGTGCTCTCCCTCGCCATCCTCGCGGTGCTCTTCGGAGCCGTGTACCGCAGTGACGAGGGGGGCCTGCTGAACGGTTTCCTCACCAAACTGGGCCTGGTCGACCCGGCCCACCCCATCGAATGGCTCAACGAGCCCAACTTCGTCCTCTGGTGCCTGCTGCTCGTCGTCGTCTGGCACGGGGTCGGTTTCTACCTCGTCCTGTTCTCGGCCGCCATGCAGTCGGTCCCCAAGGACATCTACGAAGCCGCGCTGCTCGACGGCGCGGGGCGCGCCCAGACCTTCTTCAAGGTCACGCTGCCCCTGCTGTGGGATTCTGTGCAGACCTCCGCGGTCTATCTCGGCATCGCCGCGATGGACATGTTCGTCCTCGTGTCGACCATGACCTCGGGCCAGTTCGGCGGCGGACCGGACCACCACAGCGAGGTCATGGCGACGGTGCTGATGCGTAACTTCCTCTACTTCGGCAATGCGGGCTACGCCTGTGCCATGGGGGTCGTGATGCTCGTCCTCACCCTGATCCTCTCCGCCATCACGCTGCGGGCCACTCGCCGCGAGCACGTCGAGTTCTAGCGGGAGACCACGATGACCACTGTGATCAAAGCACCGGGCGAGGCGGCGGCCGAGAAGCGCTCCGCCGCCACCGGGCAGCCCCGCGGGAGCAAGAGCGGTTCCGACGGCATGGTGCTCAACGTCTTCTCACACGGCTTCCTCGCCGTGTGGGGGATAATGATCGTCCTGCCGCTGATCTGGCTGGTGCTCGGCTCGTTCAAGACCGACGTGCAGATCGGCAGCTCGGCCCTGAGCTGGCCGGCCAACTGGGAGTTCGACGCCTTCGGGCGCGCCTGGGACAAGGGCATCGGGGACTACTTCGCCAACACGCTGATCGTGATGGTGTTCTCGGTCCCGCTGACGATGCTGCTCGGCTCGATGGCCGCGTACGTCCTGGCCCGCTACCCCTTCACGGGCAACCGGCCGGTCTACTACTTCTTCGTCAGCGGGGCCATGTTCCCGGTCTTCCTGGCGCTGGTCCCGCTGTTCTTCATGGTGAAGCGGCTGGACATGCTCAACTCGTACCAGGGCCTGATCCTCGTGTACGTGGCGTACTCGATGCCATTCACCGTCTTCTTCATGCACTCGTTCTTCCGGACGCTGCCGACGGCCGTGCACGAGGCGGCGGTGATCGACGGTGCCTCGCACACCCGGGTCTTCTTCCAGGTGATGATGCCGATGGCCAAGCCCGGCCTGATCAGCGTCGGGATATTCAATGTCCTGGGGCAGTGGAACCAGTACATCCTGCCCTCCGTGCTGATGCAGCCGCAGACCGGATCGGACCCCGAGCGCTACATGCTCACCCAGGGCCTGATCCAGCTGCAGTACCAGATGGGCTACGAGACGGACCTGCCGGTGCTGTTCGCCGGCGTGACCATCGCGATGATCCCGATGCTGGTGGTCTACCTGTCCTTCCAGCGCCAGATCCAGGCGGGCCTGACCTCCGCCACCATCAAGTAACCCGTCCGCCGCTCACGCGGCGGACGGGTCGGGCACGACCGACCAGCTGACCGCCGAGACGGAGGGGTCGGGCCCGACCGACCAGCTCACCCCGGCCGTTAGCTCGATTGGGTGGTTGTCGGATTGGCGGCTTGCGAGGGGCGGCACTCGGTCGGGTAGCGTCGCTGGTGCGATCTGGGACGCCGGGTGCGGTGCCAGCGTGCGGGGCCCCTGCTCCACCGGAGTGATGGTTCAGGGCCTCCCCGCCGCCGTTGGCCGTGTCCACTTGGCCAGGTCGTGAGGGAACCGGACCTCCTGGAACGGACCACGCACATGATGCGTGTCGCCGACCGGGCCGTGAAAGCCGGAGCCCAGTGCGCCCAAGACCGTTCGGGGCGTGCCACTGCGCAGGGTTCATTCCTGCACGGTGAACAGGACCGGTCGAGAGAGAGGTTGCTGACAGCTTCCTCGCGCATTCGCCCCCGGACTTGGGGGCAGCAGTACGGGCACCGTAACCAGGCCGGCCTTCGGGTCGGCCTGGCTGCGGTTCGAGCCCAGTCGGCGGCCAGGTTGGCCGAGCGTGTCGCCAGTCGGTGGCGGATGTGAGCCTCCTCCACGTCCAGGCACGCGGCCCCGAAGGGGTGACCACCTCGGCCCGCCGCTCGGTTCGCGGACCATGTGCCGCCCCAGCGGGCACAGTAGGAGGACCGCCCCCACTCACCCACGGTTCCTCAGAGCCAGGTGCCGAACTTGCGGATGTACACGGTCTTCAGCAGCTGCGTGAGCGTGCAGTACGCCAGCAGTACGCCGATCAGCCACGGGAAGTAGCTCGCCGGCAGCGGTACGAAGCCCAGCGAGGCGGCCAGCGGGGAGAAGGGCAGGAAGAGGCCGGTCAGCACCGCGAGCACGGTCATCACCATCACCGGCCAGGAGGCCCGCGACTGGATGAAGGGGATCTTGCGGGTACGGATCATGTGGACGACCAGGGTTTGCGAGAGCAGCCCCTCGATGAACCAGCCGGACTGGAAGAGCGCCGCGTGCGCCTCGGTGTTGGCGGCGAACACGTTCCACATGATGACGAACATCGCGATGTCGAAGATCGAGCTGATCGGCCCGATGCAGAGCATGAAGCGGCCGATGCCCTTGGCGTCCCAGTTCCGGGGCTTGCGCAGGTACTCCTCGTCCATGCGGTCCCACGGGGTGGCGAGCTGGGCGATGTCGTAGACCAGGTTCTGCACCAGGAGCATGATCGCCAGCATCGGCTGGAAGGGGATGAAGGCGCTCGCCACCAGTACCGAGAAGACGTTGCCGAAGTTGGAACTGGCCGTCATCTTGATGTACTTGATCGTGTTGCCGAAGGTGGTCCGGCCCTGGATCACGCCCTGCTCCAGGACGGTCAGGTCCTTCTCCAGCAGGATGATGTCGGCGGACTCCTTGGCGATGTCCACGGCGGTGTCCACCGAGATGCCGACATCCGCGTCGCGCAGCGCGGCCGCGTCGTTGATGCCGTCCCCGAGGAAGCCGACCGTGTGGCCGTCGGCCTGCAGGGCCCGTACGATGCGGGCCTTCTGGACCGGATTGATCTTGGCGAAGACCGTCGTACGGGCGGCCAGCACGCGCAGTTCGGCGTCGTCGAGGACGTCGATCTCGGTGCCGCCCACCACGTGGCCGACGGTGAGACCGACATCGGCGCAGACCCGGGCGGCGACGAGCTCGTTGTCCCCGGTCACCACCTTGACCGCGATGCCCTTGTCGGCCAGGGCCTGCAGGGCCTGGGCCGCATCGGCCTTCGGCGGGTCGAGGAAGGCGAGGAAGCCGACCAGGGTCAGCTGGTCCTCGTCGGCGACGGTGTAGGTGTCGCGGGGGGTGCTCATCGTGCGGGTGGCGACGGCGAGGACGCGCAGGCCCTCGCGGTTGTTGTCCTCGGCGATGCGGGTGACGTGCCACCGGAGCTGTTCGGTCAGCTCGACGCGCTGTCCGCGGTCCGTCATGTGGGTGCACAGGGCGAGGACTTCCTCGACCGCACCCTTGGTGATCATGACGTGCTCGGGCCGGCCGGAGCCGCCCACGATGCTGTTGCGGTTCAGGACCACGGACATCCGGCGCCGGGCGAAGTCGAAGGGGATCTCGTCGACCATCGAGAAACGGGCATCGACGACAACCTCCTCGGCCTCGCCCACGCGGTCGATGACCGCCTGGTCCATCAGGTTCTTCAGGCCGGTCTGGAAGTGCGAGTTGAGGTAGCCGTACTCCAGGACCTCGTTGTCGTCGTCGCCGTGCACATCGAGGTAGCGGTCCAGGACGATGCGGTCCTCGGTGAGGGTGCCGGTCTTGTCCGTGCAGAGCACGTCCATGGCGCCCAGGTTCTGGATCGCGTTGAGCCGCTTGACGACGACCTTGCGCTTGGACATCGCGACGGCGCCGCGGGCCAGGTTGGCCGAGACCACCATCGGCAGCATCTCGGGGGTCAGGCCGACCGCCACGGCGATGCCGAGGAGGAAGGCGGCCTCCCAGTCGCCCTTGGTGAAGCCGTTGATGACGAAGACGATCGGGACCATGACCAGCATGAAGCGGATCAGCAGGAAGCTGACCTTGCGCACGCCGGTGTCGAAGTTGGTCTCAGGGCGCTCGCCGACCAGGGAGCCGGCCATCGAGCCGAAGTAGGTGTCGGCGCCGGTGGCGACGACGACTCCGGTCGCGGTCCCGGAGGTCACCGAGGTGCCCATCAGGCAGATGTTGTCGGCCTCGACGGGGTCGGTGGTCTCGGACTGGCCGAGGTCGTCCGCGCGGGTGTCGGCCTTGGCGACCGGCAGGGACTCGCCGGACAGTGCGGCCTGGCTGACCATCAGGTCCTTGGAGGTGATGAGCCGCAGGTCGGCCGGGATCAGGTCGCCGGCGCCCAGCTTGACCACATCGCCCGGGACCACCTGGTCCATCGGGATCTCGAAGGTGGTGGCGCCCGAGCCGCTGCCGGCCCGGCGCTGCACCGCGCAGGTGGTGGTGACGAGCTTCTTCAGCGCGTCGGCCGCGCGGCCCGAACGGTACTCCTGCCAGAAGCGCAGTACGCCGCTGATCCCGACCATCACGGAGAGGATGACGACGCCCGGGTCGCCGGGGTCCTGCCAGTACATGACGGCCGCGAGGAAGACCAGGACGGCGATGAAGGGGTTGGCGTACGCCTTCGCCAGCTGGACGTACCAGCGCGGGGCGCGTTCCTGGGCGATGACGTTGGATCCGTGGCGCTCCAGGCGCAGCGCGGCCTCGGCGTGGGTGAGGCCGTTGCGGGAAGCGTCCACTTCCTGCAGGACCTGGACGCCCGGTCGGGCGCTGGCCCCGGCGAGCCGTTCGCCGACGACCCGGGTGCGGGCCTCCAGCTCGGCGGCCTTGCGCTCGCGGCGGGCCCGGCCCGGGGGTGCGAGCTTCGTGGGGGTACGGGGGGTGAGCATGGTCATGGCAAAAACCTCCCTCCACGGCGTCCGGGCAGCACGGAGCCGTTCGGTCACGTGGAGTGATCATGGGTCGGCGCGGAGCGGTACGTATGGCCGCGGGGCACGCCGATGGGCATGGATGACGCGCGCCTGACGGATGCGTCAGGGCGTGCGGAAGGGGTTACGAAGATGAATGCAGGAACGCACGGAGGCGGCGGGGGGCCGCGGGCGTGCACACTCGAAGAGAGACCGGCCGCTCAGGGAGCTCAGCCGAAGAGAGCGCTGCAAGGACTTCGATCGGGACTCATCCCGAACACCTCCTTGCGTAGCGCTTGTATGACAGAGGGCGCCCGATCCGGCCGTGAAGACCGTGTTGACCAGCGCCACGGCGACCGTAGCACGATCAGGATGGAGGTTTCTCTCATACTTATGGCCGGTAGTGACCGTTTCGTACTGCGTCGGCCCCTTGACGTCTCGATGCGCAAAGGCTCGACTAAGGGTTCACAAGTTGGAGAGACGCCGGGGTCTCGTGTCAGCCGGAGCGCGCAGCCGCTGACGGCCCCGGCCGGGGGGCGACGGCTTGCCGTTGCTTATGGGCAGGAGTGGATGAGTCGTGCAGACTCCCGGATCGCAGTCTTCACTGCATCGCGCCAATCTGGAGCGCGTCGTACGGGCGGTGCGGCTAGCCGGTTCGCTGACCCAGGCGGAGATCGCCCGGAGCACCGGACTGTCGGCGGCCACGGTCTCCAACATCGTCCGGGAGCTCAAGGAGGCCGGGACCGTCGAGGTCACGGACACCTCCGCCGGGGGGAGGCGGGCCCGCAGCGTCTCGCTCAGCGGTGACGCCGGCATCGTGATCGGCGTCGACTTCGGCCACACCCACCTGCGGGTGGCGGTGGGGAACCTGGCCCACCAGGTGCTGGCCGAGGAGTCCGAGCCGCTGGACGTGGACGCCTCCTGGGTCGACGGCTTCGACCGGGCGGAAGCCCTGGTGGGGCGGCTCGTCGAGGGCATCGGGATCGGCCGGGACAAGGTGATCGGCGTCGGGCTCGGCGTACCGGGTCCCATCGACCTGGAGTCCGGCACCCTCGGGTCCACCGCGATCCTGCCGGGCTGGGCCGGGATCAACCCGCGGCGCGAGCTCTCGCAGCGCCTGGGCGTACCCGTCTACGTGGACAACGACGCGAACCTCGGGGCGCTGGGGGAGCTGGTCTGGGGGAGCGGGCGCGGGGTCAAGGACCTCGCGTACATCAAGGTCGCGAGCGGTGTCGGCGCCGGTCTCGTGATCAACGGGCAGATCTACCGCGGACCCGGCGGCACGGCCGGCGAGATAGGGCACATCACGCTGGACGAATCGGGTCCGGTCTGCCGCTGCGGCAACCGGGGCTGCCTGGAGACCTTCGCCGCCGCCCGGTACGTGCTGCCGCTCCTGCAGAGCAGCCACGGGCCGGAGTTGACGATGGAGCGGGTGGTGGAGCTGGCCCGTGACGGGGACCCCGGCTGCCGCCGGGTCATCACGGACGTGGGCCGCCACATCGGCAGCGGGGTGGCCAGCCTGTGCAACCTCCTGAACCCCAGCCGGGTGGTCCTGGGCGGCTCCCTCGCGGACGCCGGTGAACTGGTCCTGGCCCCCATCCGTGAATCCGTGGGGAGGTACGCGATCCCCAGTGCGGCCCGGCAGCTTTCGGTGCTCACGGGGTCCCTGGGCGGGCGGGCCGAGGTGCTGGGGGCGCTGGCCCTCGTACTGAGTGAGATGGGCGATTCGACGCTTTTGGCAGAAAATGGAAGTGGAGTGCGAGCCCCCGCCGTCTTGTCTTCAGTTAGATAACGAATGGCGTCGTTGTCATCTCGTTAAGCATTCACTCCTTGACGGCAAACTTGCGGCCGGGGTTGACTCGCATCCACCTCGGCCGCAGTGCTGCGGCCTCGTCAGGGAGGTTCAAGTAATGAACACGCGTATGCGCAGAGTTGCCGTCGCCGTTGCCGCCGGCACCATGGCCGTTTCGCTCGCCGCTTGTGGCAGCGCGAAGGAGTCCGGGGACAAGACGGACACCGCCTCCGGCGCCGTCAAGGGCGGTGCCGTCAAGGTCGGTCTGCTCCTGCCGGAGAACCAGACCGCGCGTTACGAGAAGTTCGACAAGCCGCTCATCGAGAAGGCGGTCAAGGATCTCACCGCGGGCAAGGGCGAGGTCGTCTACGCCAACGCGAAGCAGGACGCGACCACGCAGAACTCGCAGGTCGACACGATGATCACCAACAAGGTGAACGTCCTGATCATCGGCGCGGTGGACGCCAAGGCCATCGCCGGCTCGGTCAAGAAGGCCAAGGAGGCCGGCATCCCGGTCGTGGCTTACGACCGACTCGCCGAGGGCCCGATCGACGCCTACACCTCCTTCGACAACGAAGAGGTCGGCAAGGTTCAGGGCAAGGCGCTCCTCGAGGCCCTGGGCACCAAGGCCAAGGACGGCCAGATCGTCATGATGAACGGCTCGGTCACCGACCCGAACGCCGCGCTGTTCAAGAAGGGCGCGCACTCCGTCCTCGACGGCAACGTGAACGTCGGCAAGGAGTACGACACCGTCGAGTGGAAGCCGGAGAACGCCAACACCAACATGGCGGCCGCCCTCTCGGCGCTCGGCAAGGACAAGGTCATCGGCGTCTACTCCGCCAATGACGGCATGGCGGGCGGCATCATCACCGCCCTCAAGGCGGCCGGCGTGTCCCCCCTCCCCCCGGTCACGGGCCAGGACGCCGAACTCGCCGGTGTGCAGCGGATCGTCGCGGGCGAGCAGTTCATGAGCGTCTACAAGCCGTACGCCCCCGAGGCCGAGGCCGCCGCGAAGATGGCCGTCGCCCTCGCCCAGGGCGAGTCGATCGCGACCACCGCCACCGCCAAGGTCGACAGCCCCACCACCAAGGGCGTCCCGTCCCTGCTGATCCCGGTCGTCTCGCTGACCAAGGCGAACGTCAAGGACACCGTCGTCCGCGACAACGTCTACACGGTCGACGAGATCTGCACCGACAAGTACGCGGCCGCCTGCGCCGCCATCGGCCTGAAGTAGGGCCACCGCCGCTCGGTCCGCCGAGCGGCCCCCCGTACCTGTCCGGCGCTCCCGCCTCCATCCCGCCACCGGCGGGGCGCCGGACAGAACAGAACAGAAACGTTTCTCTCAAATCCCCCGTGGTCCTGCTCTTTTGCACGACATCCCCGCCGGTCAGGCGGCAAGGAGATGGTTCATGTGTCCGCTGCGCCCGTACTGGCGTTGCGAGGGGTCTCGAAGCGGTTCGGTGCCGTTCAGGCCCTCACCGACGTAGAACTCGAGATCCACTCCGGCGAGGTGGTCGCCCTCGTCGGCGACAACGGCGCCGGTAAGTCCACGCTGGTCAAGACGATCGCCGGCGTGCACCCCATCGATGACGGAGTCATCGAGTGGCAGGGCCGCCCGGTCTCGATCACCAAGCCCCACGACGCCCAGAACCTGGGCATCGCGACGGTCTATCAGGACCTCGCGCTGTGCGACAACATCGACGTCGTCGGCAACCTCTTCCTGGGCCGCGAGCTCAAGCGGCGCGGCATCCTCGACGAGGTGGAGATGGAGCGGCGCGCACGCGAGCTCCTGACCACCCTGTCCATCCGGATCCCCAGTGTCCGCATCCCCATCGCCTCGCTCTCCGGCGGTCAGCGCCAGACCGTGGCGATCGCCCGCTCCATGCTGGGCGAGCCCCAGCTCGTGATCCTCGACGAGCCCACCGCCGCCCTCGGCGTCGAGCAGACCGCACAAGTGCTCGACCTGGTCGAGCGGCTGCGCGAGCGCGGTCACGCCGTCATCCTCATCAGCCACAACATGGCCGATGTGAAGGCCGTGGCCGACAAGGTGGCCGTCCTGCGGCTGGGCCGCAACAACGGCGTCTTCTCCGTGAAGGACACGTCGCAGGAAGAGATCATCTCCGCCATCACCGGGGCCACGGACAACGCCGTGACCCGCCGGGCGGCCCGCACCGGGGAGGCCCGCAAGTGAGCACCCAGCACATAGACCCCGTCAATCCGGCCGCCGCCCACGACGCCATTCCGGCCGTGGACCCCCGCCTGCTCGTACGCGAGCAGGGCTTCGCCGGGTACCTGAACGAGTTCGGCCGCAAGCTCAAGGCCGGCGACCTGGGCTCCGTGCCCGTCGTCCTCGGCCTGATCATCATCTGGAGCATCTTCCAGGGGCTGAACTCGAACTTCCTCGGCGCCGAGAACCTCACCAACATCGCGATCACGATGACGGCCACCGGCATGATGGCGGTCGGCATCATCTTCGTCCTGCTGCTCGGCGAGATCGACCTCTCGGTCGGCTCCGTCTCCGGAGTCTCCGGCGCCATCGTGGCCGTCCTCTCGGTCACCAACGGCGTCAACGAATGGCTGGCCATCCTCGCGGCGATCGCCGGAGGCGCCCTGATCGGCTCCCTCCACGGCTTCTTCTTCGCCAAGATCGGTGCCCCGGCCTTCGCCGTCACCCTTTCGGGCCTGCTCTTCTGGTCCGGCGCCATGCTGCAGATCCTCGGCAGCAACGGCACCGTCAACCTCGACTCCGAGGGCGTGGTCGGGCAGCTGACCACGTACTTCTTCTCGGACGTGGCCGTCGGCTACGGGCTCGCCGCCCTCGCCGTGGCGGGCTACTTCCTCGCCACGTTCTCGGACAACCGGCGCCGCGCGGCGGCGGGGGTCCCCTCCCGGCCGCTCGGCGAGATCCTGCTGCGCACCGGGCTCCTCGCGGTGTTCACCTTCGGCCCGGCCCTGGTGTTCAACCAGTACAAGGGCCTGCCGCTGGCGGTCGTGCTCTTCGTGCTGGCCCTGGTCGCCACGGACTTCGTCCTGCGGCGCACCACCTTCGGCCGCCAGGTCTTCGCCCTCGGCGGCAGCGTCGAGGCCTCCCGGCGCGCCGGCATCAACGTCAACCGGGTCCGGATCACGGTCTTCGCGATCGCCGGCACCTTCGCGGCGATCGGCGGCCTCTTCTGGGCCTCCAAGATCGCTGCGGCGAACCAGAGCGCCGGCGCCGGCGACCTGCTGATGAACGTGATCGCGGCGGCCGTCATCGGCGGCACCAGCCTCTTCGGCGGCCGCGGCCGCACCTGGAACGCCCTCCTCGGCGTCATGGTCATCACGTCCATCCAGTACGGTCTGGCACTGGAGGGAATCGCGACGCCGATCCAGTACATGATCACCGGCGCGGTCCTCCTCGCCACCGTGGTGATCGACTCGGTCACCCGCAAGACGCAGAAGACGGCCGGGCGCGCCTGACCGGCGTGCGCGGAGCGTGACGCGGCGGTAAGAACCGTCACAGTGCCCGGTGCCACTTCGTGTGGCGCCGGGCACCTGTGCGTAGGCATGTACGTACACGTGTGCGGATATGGCCCCGTTTGAGGGGTGTGACTCCGTGCTGATGTGTACAGGTATGACAAAGGTGTGAGCTGACCGGGACCGCGCCTTACCGTCGCCCGAGTCGCGAACATTAGACTCGGCAGACCAGCAAGCGACTGCAAGGAGGCACGGGTGCTGCTGACCCGCATCAAGGGACCGCGCGATCTGGACCGGCTCAGCCAGGAGGAGCTCGAGCGGCTCGCCGCCGAGATCAGGACCTTCCTCGTCGACGCCGTCTCCAAGACCGGCGGGCACCTCGGCCCCAACCTCGGTGTCGTAGAGCTGACGATCGCTCTGCACAGGGTCTTCGACTCGCCCAAGGACAAGGTCCTCTTCGACACCGGCCATCAGGCCTACGTGCACAAGCTGCTCACCGGCCGCCAGGACTTCGGCGGGCTGCGCACGAAGGGCGGCCTGTCGGGCTATCCCTCGCGCGCCGAGTCCGAGCACGACGTGATCGAGAACTCGCACGCGTCCACCGTGCTGGGCTGGGCCGACGGCTTCGCGAAGGCCAACGAGGTGCTCGGCAAGGAGGACCACCACGTCGCCGCGGTGATCGGCGACGGGGCCCTCACCGGCGGCATGGCCTGGGAGGCGCTGAACAACATCGCCGCCGCCAAGGACCGCCCCCTGGTGATCGTCGTCAACGACAACGAGCGCTCGTACGGCCCCACCATCGGCGGCCTCGCGAACCACCTGGCGACCCTGCGCACCACGGACGGCTACGAGCGCTTCCTGGCCCGCGGCAAGGACCTCCTGGAGCGCACCCCGGTCGTCGGGAAGCCCCTCTACGAGACCCTGCACGGGGCCAAGAAGGGCCTCAAGGACTTCATCGCCCCGCAGGGCATGTTCGAGGACCTGGGCCTGAAGTACATCGGCCCCATCGACGGCCACGACATCGAGGCCCTGGAATCGGCCCTGCAGCGCGCGAAGCGCTTCAGCGGACCGGTCATCGTGCACTGCCTCACCCAGAAGGGCCGGGGCTACCAGCCGGCCGTCCAGGACGAGGCGGACCGCTTCCACGCGGTCGGCGTGATCCACCCGGACACCGGCCTGCCGGTCTCCACCGACGCCGCCAGCTGGACCTCCGTCTTCGCCGACGAGATGGTCAAGCTCGGCCGGGACCGCAAGGACATCGTCGCCATCACCGCGGCCATGCTCCAGCCGGTCGGCCTGAAGAAGTTCGCCGACGCCTACCCTGACCGGATCTTCGACGTCGGCATCGCCGAGCAGCACGGCGCCACCTCGGCGGCCGGCCTGGCCTCCGGCGGCGCCCACCCGGTCTTCGCGGTGTACGCGACCTTCCTCAACCGCGCCTTCGACCAGGTCCTGATGGACGTCGCCCTGCACAAGTGCGGGGTCACCTTCGTCCTGGACCGTGCCGGTGTCACCGGCACCGACGGCGCCTCCCACAACGGCATGTGGGACATGTCCATCCTCCAGGTGGTCCCGGGCCTGCGCCTGGCCGCCCCGCGCGACGCGGAGCAGCTGCGCGCCCAGCTGAACGAGGCCGTCCTGGTGAAGGACGCGCCGACCGTCGTGCGCTTCTCCAAGGGCGTCGTCGGCCCGGCCGTCCCGGCCGTCGGACGGATCGGCGGCATGGACGTGCTGCGCCGTCCGGCCGACGAGGTCACCCGTCCGGACGTACTGCTCGTCTCGGTCGGCGCGCTCGCCCCGATGTGCCTGGAGATCGCCGATCTGCTCGACAAGCAGGGGATCTCCACGACCGTGGTCGACCCCCGCTGGGTCAAGCCGGTGGACGAGGCCCTGGCCCCGCTCGCCGACGGTCACCGCGTGGTCGTCACGGTGGAGGACAACAGCCGCGCCGGCGGTGTGGGCTCCGCCGTCGCGCAGGCACTGCGGGACGCGGGGGTCGACGTACCGCTGCGCGACTTCGGCATTCCGCAGCGCTTCCTGGACCACGCCACGCGCAAGGAGGTCATGGCCGAGATCGGTCTGACCGCCCCGGACATCGCGCGGCAGGTCACCGGCCTGGTGGCCAAGCTCGACGGGCGCTACGACAGCGAGCCCGCCGCCACCGTCGACTGATCATCTGCGGTTGCACGTCACGGGCCGGGAGGTTCACCCTTGGAGGGTGGGCCTTCCGGCCCGTTTCGTTTCGATGCGGTCTGCCCTGCGGAGGTGCGTCGGTGAGTAGGAACCTGAACGGTCCCTTCCGTACCAAATCTGTCGAGCAGTCGATCCTCGACACGGAAGAGCCGGAACACGCGCTCAAGAAGTCGCTCTCCTCGTGGGACCTGACCGTCTTCGGCGTCGGCGTGATCATCGGCACCGGCATCTTCGTCCTCACGGGCAAGGTCGCCAAGGAAACCGCCGGCCCCTCCACCGCCCTCGCGTTCGTCGCCGCCGGCATCGTGTGCGCGCTCGCCGCCCTGTGCTACGCCGAGTTCGCCTCGACCGTCCCGGTGGCCGGATCCGCGTACACCTTCTCGTACGCCTCGATCGGCGAGCTGCCCGCCTGGATCATCGGCTGGGACCTCGTGCTGGAGTTCGCGCTCGGCACCGCGGTCGTGGCCGTCGGCTGGTCGGGGTACGTCCGCTCGCTCATGGACAACGCCGGCCTGCACCTGCCCGCCTCGCTCCAGGGGCCCGACGTTCCGGGCGGCAGCTTCGACCTGCTCGCCTTCGTCCTGGTCCTGGTGCTCACCGCGATCCTGGTCGTCGGGGTGAAACTGTCCGCGCGGATCACCGCGGTGGTCGTCGCGATCAAGGTCACGGTGGTGCTCATCGTGATCATCGCCGGCGCGTTCTTCATCACGAAGTCCAACTACACGCCGTTCATCCCGCCGGCCGAACCCCAGACGGGCGGCTCCGGACTGGATGCCCCGCTCGTCCAGCTCCTCTTCGGCTACGAGCCCACCAACTTCGGCGTCATGGGCATCTTCACCGCCGCCTCCGTGGTCTTCTTCGCCTTCATCGGCTTCGACGTGGTGGCCACCGCCGCCGAGGAGACCAAGCTCCCGCAGCGGGACATGCCGCGCGGCATCCTCGGCTCGCTGATCATCTGCACCGTGCTCTACGTGGCGGTCTCGATCGTGGTGACCGGCATGCAGAACTACAAGGAGCTCTCCGTCAGCGCCCCGCTGGCCGACGCCTTCAAATCCGCCGGCCATCCGGTCTTCGGAGGCATCATCAGCTTCGGTGCGGCGGTGGGCCTGACCACGGTCTGCATGATCCTGCTGCTCGGCCAGACCCGGGTGTTCTTCGCGATGAGCCGCGACGGACTGCTGCCGCGGTTCTTCTCGCGGACCCACCCGAAGTTCCGTACGCCCTACCGTCCGACGATCCTGCTCGGCGTGGTCATCGCGATCGTCGCCGGCTTCACCAGCATCAACGAGCTGGCGACCCTGGTGAACATCGGCACGCTCTTCGCCTTCGTCGTCGTCGCGCTCGGCGTGATGGTCCTGCGCCGCACCCGGCCCGACCTGCACCGGTCCTTCCGCACCCCGTGGGTGCCGTTCGTGCCCATCGTGTCGATCGCCGCGTCGGTCTGGCTGATGCTGAACCTGCCGGCCGAGACCTGGCTGCGCTTCGGGATCTGGATGGTGGTCGGCATCGCCGTCTACTACCTCTACGGGAAGCGGCACAGCCGCCTGGGCCGGGGCGAGGGCATGACCCCGAACCCGGCGCGCGAGGGCCGCTGACGCTGTCCTACGGTGAGGGCATGGAGATCACCGTAAGACTGGAACCCTGGGCGGAAGACGACTTCTGGCTGCTGCTGCGCAAGAACGAGCCGGCCATGACGGGGCACCTGGGCGGCCCGGAGACCGAGGACAAACTCCGGGACCGCCACCGGCGCTATCTGGCGCTGAGCGCCCGGGAGCCGGGGGCCGGGCGGATGTTCCGGGTCGTGGCCGACGGGGAGAGCGTGGGCAGTGTCGGCTTCTGGGAGCGCCTCTGGGAGGGCGAGGAGGTCTACGAGACCGGCTGGGGCATCCTCCCCGAGTTCCAGGGCCGGGGCCTCGCGGCCGGCGCGGCCCGCGCCCTCGTCGCCCACGCGGGCGCCCACGGCACCCGCCGCCACCTGCACGCCTTCCCGTCCGTCGACCACCCGGCCTCCAACGCGGTGTGCCGCGCGGCGGGGTTCACGCTCCTCGGGGAGGTGCGGTTCGAGTACCCGCCGGGGGAGTGGCACGCGAGCGGGAACTGGCGCGTGGCGCTGGGCGGCGACGGCTCCTGACGCCGGCGAGCCCCGGCCCCCATCGGGGGCCGGGGCCGCGAGCCGCGAGCAGTGTCGGTCAGCCGCCGGTGGCGGGGGACTTCTTCGCCGAGGCAGGAATCGGCTGGTCGTTGCGCAGGGCCTCCCACAGCTGGCCGGCCTGCGGCTCGACGGCGACGACGCGGTTCTTGTTGATCTTGTCGTAGTTGACCGGGAGCATGATCGTCTCCATGGTCGCCGGATCCACGCCCTTCATGCTCTGGGCGAAGTCCGACAGGCCCTTGAGGGAGTCGAGTTCGGCGTCCGTGGTCAGCGCCTTGGTGCCGGCGTCGGCGAGCTTGTAGAGCCGGGCCGGGCTGCTGAGGACGTCCTGCTTCTGGATCTCGGACAGCATCGCGATCATGAACTTCTGCTGCAGGTCGATGCGTCCGAGGTCGCTGCCGTCGCCGTAACCGTGGCGGGTGCGAACGAACTTGAGCGAGTCCTCGCCGTTCAGACGGTGCGTGCCGGCCTCGAGGTTCAGGCCGCCCTTGATGGGCTTGTCGAGGGTGACGTCCACGCCGCCGAGCGCGTCCACGAGCTCCTTGAAGCCGGCGAACTCCACCTTCACCAGGTGGTCGACACGGACGCCGGACATCTTCTCGACGGTCTTGACGACACAGGCCGGGCCGCCGGTCCCGATGACGCTGTTGATCATGACGCGGTTCGCGCCCGCGACCGACTTGCCGTTCTTGTCCTTGCACTCGGGCCGGGTCACGAGGGTGTCGCGGGGGATGCTGATCGCGGTGGCCTTCTTACGGCCCTCGGGTATGTGCACCAGCATGTTGGTGTCCGAGCGCGAGCCGCTGACATCGCCCTGGTCGAGCTCGCCGTTGGCACCGGCGCGCGAGTCGGAGCCGAGCACCAGGATGTTCTGCCCGCTGTCCGGGACCTTCGCCGGCCGGTTGTCGACGCCGATCTCCTGGTTCAGGTCGACGCTGTCGATGTTCTCGTTGAGGTGGTTGTACGCCCACCAGCCGGTGCCGGCGGCGCCGAGCAGGAGCAGGACCACCACCACCAGGACGATCTTCATCGCGCGGCGGCCGCGTGACCTGGGCGGACGCGCTGCACGCCGCCCGGTGTTCCGATGGCCGGGCGTGGCGGTCTGTTGGGTCATACTGCTCGAATCCTCGGGGCCTCGGTCGGCTGACGGACGGCGCGGTGGGCCGGATGCCGCTGCACTATAGGCAGATTTTCAACTCGAACGGGAGAGCGCCTATCGTCTTCGGGGTCGGTATGGAGTGGATAAGCGCAGCGCGAGGGGAATGGGGAGCGAGCCAATGGTCCGAGCGACCGGACGTCGGACGAGACGCGGCGCCACGCCCTCCGGGCAGACCTCGGCGGCCCCGCGTACGGGGGTCGCCCGGACCGGTCCGGTGGCGATCGTCGTGGCCACGCCCGGCGATGCCGTCCCCCTGATCGCCTCGGAGCCGGACGGCTCGGCGATCGAGATCGTCTGCCTCGACGGCGGCACCGACTCCGAATACCGCGCTCTGGAAGCGGTTGTGGCCGAGGCGCGCCGGCGCGGCTGCCGGTTCTCCGGAGACCCCTTCGTCCTGGACGCGGGAGTGGGCAGCGTCACGGGCCAGATCCTCGACGTCTTCCACGAGACCGGGCCCGTCCGCGTGCGCACGCTGGACCCGGATCCCACGCACGTCGGCTACGACAAGGAGCGAAAGCTCCCCATCGTCCACGAGCCGCCGGCCCGCGGCCAGGCCGCGCGCAGCGCCCTGAGGGCGGCCCGCCGGTATCAGCGGGCCGTCGGCGTGCCGGTCTTCGTGGACTGCCGCGCGGCCGGCACGGACCCCGGGCTCCGTCCCGAGTCCGCCGGCCGGTACCCGCTGCCGTCCCGGTGGCTGGTCAGCGGCAAGGACGGCCGGCTGTCCGCGTACCTGCCCACGGCCGCCGGCGTCGCCCGGTGGACCGAGGGCCGCACCGAGGCCGAGGGGTGGAGCGGACCGGAGCTGCTCGAAGGACCGGACCTGATGCCGGGGCTGACCGTGGTCCAGGGGCCCGACGGGTACGCGTACCTGATCGGTCTGAGCCGGAAGGACCGCAAGGAGGGCGGCGCCGACCTCGAGGTGGTGTACGCCGCCCAGTACCAGACGGGCCGGCCGCTGGGGCCGTGGGTCAAGCTCGGCAACCCCCACACGTCGTGGCAGGTGGCCCGCTCCATCGGGTTCCCGGTGGCCGCCTTCGCCGCCGACGGCTTCATGCACGTCTTCGTCCGCAACTTCGGACGGGGCATCAGCGTGCTCAAGCAGTCCCCGAAGGGGGCGCTGAGCAGCTGGGAGGCCCTGCGCGGGCGGAAGGTCGCCGACGAGATGGCGGTCTTCGCGTCGCCCGACGGCAGTGTGCACCTCGTGGCCCGGACCCGTGACGGCGATGCCGCCGTGCACTGGTACCACGGGAGCACGGCGGCGGGATGGCAGGAGGACCGCCGGATCCCGGTGAGCCCGCGCGCCGGCAGCCTGTCGGCCGCCCCGGAATCCGGGACGGTGCGCTTCCGCTACGCGGCGACGAACGAGGTCTGCGTCTGGTGGCCGGGCGCCCATGCGCCGATAGGCCTCGGCGGACCCGACGGGGACGGACCGGTCACCGGGGTCGTGGGCGCCGACATCCAGGGCTGGGGCTGCACGGTGCTCGTGCGCGGCGGCCAGGGGGGAGTGCCGGCGATCGGCGCGCACCCGGACGGCCGGCCGGACACGGGGGTGTGGTGGTCGCCTTCGGGGGAGCGCTCGATCGTTCCGCCCGCCGCTGCCTTCGACAGCCAGGGCCGTGTGGTGATCGTCACGGTGGGAATGGACGGACGGCTGCGCGTCGCCCGGCAGCAACTGGGATCCGATGGCCTGGAGTTCACTCCCTGGCGTGTCCAGTAAGGCTGTTTGATCCGACCCTGCGCCGGTTTGCCGGGGGTGGCTGTCGACTTCTGGCCTAGCTCGCGTCTGTCACGTCTTGCTAAAGTCTGAAGAACGCCCTTTACCTGAACCATAAGTGAACGGTTGGGGTCGCTGGCCGCCACTTGCCGTCACACGTGATCACAGGATGAAGGTTCTGCCTGTACATCCCGTGCCGGTGTCGATGACTGAGGGGTTATGTCCAAGCTGTCACTGAAGGCCGTCCAGAAGCTGACCTGCAAGAAGCGGGACGCCTGGTGGACAGTCCTTCTGGTCGACCCGATAGCGACCCGTCTCGTCTGTGTGCTGGCGCGATGGAACTTCGTCACGCCGAACCGGGTGACGTGGGCCGCGCTTTTCGTGGGCTTGGGCTCGGCGTACTTCTTCTTCCAGGGCGACTGGGTCTCGCTGTGCATCGGCGCCGCCCTGTACCACCTCAGCTTCATCCTCGACTGCATCGACGGCAAGCTCGCCCGGCTCAAGGGCAACGGGACCATCTTCGGCGGCTGGCTCGACTACGTCTTCGACCGCATCCGCGTCCTGGTCTGTGCGCTGACCCTGATGGGCGGGCAGTTCGTCCAGAACGACGAAGAGGTGTACCTGCTCGCGGCCCTCGTCGTGATCTTCCTCGACATGCTCCGCTACGTCGACGCCCTCCAGATCTACAAGATGCGCATGTCCATGCGCGCCAAGATCGCCGCCGTCACCCTCGCCCGCCAGGCGGAACAGGGAGTCGAGGAGGAGGAGCGCAAGGTCGTCTTCATCGAGGACCTGCTGCGCGAGAACCCCCTGGGCCAGGCCGACGAGCTCAAGCGCCAGAGCACGGACGCCGAGCAGGCCGAGGTCATCGACCTGCACGAGCAGTTCCGCGAGAAGTTCCCCTGGTACGCGCGGGTGCGCCACGCGCTGGTGCAGAGCCGCATCCGGCCGCACCTCATCAGCGGCATCGAGTTCCAGATGTTCATCTTCATCGTCGGTCCCGTCATCGGTCACATCCTGTGGACCACGGCGGTGTCGGCCGTACTGATGGGCGGCTTCGAGCTCGTCATCATGTTCAAGTTCTGGCTCTCCACCCGGGACTTCACGCGCACGATGGAACGCCTCGACCCCGGCAACATCCCGACGCGCGCGGGCTCCATAGCCGAGCACCTGCACGCCGGACGCCACCGCCGGCGCGGCGAGGTCGACCTGCGCGAGGTGGAGGAAGCCGCCCAGCGCTTCCCCGCCCCCGAGCCGTACGAGGACCCCGGCTTCGTGCCGTACCCCGCGCCCTACCCGAACGAGTACACGGGCGTGGCGACGGACACCATGCAGCTCTCCAAGATCCCGGCCCAGGCCCTGCGGCCCGGCTACGTCGAACCGGAGCACTACTCTCGATGAGCTTCCCGGCCGACATATCGCACTACGGCGTCACCATCGTCATACCGGCCTTCAACGCGAGTGCCACGCTCGCCCGGGCCCTCCAGTCGGCCCTGGCGCAGACGCACCGCGGGGTCGAGGTGCTCGTCGTCGACGACCGTTCCACGGACGGCACCCTCGCCCTCGCCCACCAGTTCGCGGCCCAGGACGGACGCGTCCGGGTCATCGAGCGGCCGCAGAACAGCGGCGGTTGCGGCGCGCCCCGCAACAACGGCATCGAGGCCGCCTCCGGCCAGTTCGTGATGTTCCTCGACGCGGACGACGAGCTCCCGCTCAAGGCCGCCGAGACGCTGCTGTCCTCGGCACTCGTCACGGGCTCCGAGATCACCGCCGGCCGTGTCGTGCGCATCAACCACGCCACGGACGAGCTCACCGTCTGGCAGCCCCAGCTCTACCCGGCCGACCAGACGGTCGCGGGCCTGAGCGGCATGCCCGAGCTGATCGACGACCCGATCGCCGCCGGAAAGCTGTACCGCCGCGACTTCCTCGACAACCACGGGATCCGCTTCCCCGAGGGCGTCTTCTTCGAGGACACCTACTTCTCCACGGTCGCGAACTTCCACGCCCGCTCCTTCACCATCCTCGCCACCCCGGTCTACCGGTGGATGTGGGAGCGGGAGTCCGATCAGCCGTCGATCACCAACCGCCGCCACGAGCTGCGCAGCATCCGCGACCGCGTCCTGGTGCACCAGTACACCGACAGCTTCCTGCACAGCGTCGGCCGACCGGACCTGCTGGCCCGCAAGGGCGCCAAGTTCCTCTCGCACGACCTGCGCCTGTACACGCCCGAGCTGCGCACCGGCGACCACGCCTTCCACAGCGGATTCCTCACGGCCGTCGCCCCGTACCTGCACAGCCTGGACCCGGGCACCTTCGAACTGTGCGGCCCCATGGAGCGGATCCGCGCCTTCGGCCTCATGCACGGACGCGTCGACATCGCGGTGTCGGCCTCCGACTACATGAAGCGCCGCAGCGTCATCAGCTCCGACATCGTGGAGCGCGACGGGCGCGTGTTCTGGTCCGGGTCGCTGCTCGGCTACCCGGACGCGGCGAGCTTCCTCGAAGTCACCGAGCTGGAGCTGACCGGCCAGAAGCTCGCCGACTCCCGCATGTACAACAAGGCCGAGTCGATCGAGATGGTCGACGGCGAGCTGCACATCTCCGGCGCGATCCGCAACCAGTTCAGCCGGTTCGCCGCCGATGACAAGGTCGAGCTCATCGCCGTGCTGCGGCGCCGCAGCACCAAGGCTGACCACCACTTCCCCGTCTCCGGTGTGGAGATCGACAAGGACTGGATCCGGTACCACACCACCATCGACCTCAAGGCCACCCTGGACAAGACCGACCGGGTGGGCAACTGGAACTTCTTCGTCCAGCTCCGGCACGCCGGCGAGCGGGTCTCCACCGCGCTGAACATCAGCGGTGTGGACGTCGCCGGCATGCGGCACTCCATCGACACGGGCGTCTTTGAGGTCTACGAGACCGTCAGCGGCAACCTCGGCCTGCGCCCGGAGACCGGGGAGCAGAAGGTCAAGACCTCGGACCGGGGCACCCCGTGGCGGTGGTGGCAGAGCGCCGCACCGACCGGCCCCGTGGAACTGCCCGAGAGCTACGCCGCCACCCTCGTCGTCCACTGCCACAACGACGAGTACCACCTGCGCGAGTTCCTCGCCTCGCTCGTGGCCCAGCGCAGCTTCGCCCGCACCCAGGTCGTGTTCGTCGACGACGGCTCGAACGACAGCACCGACCGGCAGCTCGCGGCCTTCGCCGCCTACTACCCCAACACGGGCGTCGTCACCCAGCACAGCCTGGGCGCCGCCGCCGCCTTCGACCACGGCCTGCAGTACGCCGCCGCGCCCTACGTGATGTTCGCGCGCGCCCGCGACATCCTCGGCGAGGACTCCATCGGCCGGCTCCTCGCGGCCGCCCTCAAGGTGAAGGGCGCCGACGTCGTCGCCGGCCAGGCCGACAACTTCCCCGGCCCGTGGCGCAGCGAGGACGAGCCGTGGCAGCGGTACTTCACGGCCAAGGACAGCGTCCGCAGACTGACCGACGCGCCCTACCTCGTCTTCTCCACCCTGCTCGGCGGGAAGCTCTTCAAGACCTCCTACATCCGGGAGCACGGCTTCCGCGGCGGCCCGGGCCCGGGAGTGGAGGACGACTGGTTCACCGTCCCGGCCGTGCTGTACGCGCGGACCGTGGCCATCGCGCCGGACGCCCGCTTCTTCGAGCGTGACGAGCAGAACCAGAACTCGCTCTTCGACTCCCCCTGGAACGACCCCGTCAAGACGGTGGACCGGATCCGGCTGGCCGCACACGTACTGGCCTCGGTGCAGGGAGCGCCGCCGCGGACCATCGTCCTGGCCCAGCGCTTCGTCGTCCGTACCCTCCAGCCCTACGTGCGCAACATGCACCGCATCATGAGCCGGCCCGAGCTCGCCTCGATCCTGCCCCTGCTGGGGTCGGTCTACAGCCAGATCCCCGACGACGTGATCCTGCAGTACGCCGTCCACCCGCAGTCCAAGGTCCAGCACCACGCGATCGTCACGGGCAACCTCGACCTCTTCGCGGACCCGCTCGGCGCACCGGAGTACCTGCCCACGCTCTTCCTCGACGAAGAGGGCGTCTACCGCAGACTGGTGTCCGACCCGGTGCGGACCACGCTGCTGCGCGTTCCGCGCGCCAGCGCCGTCCTGGAGACCTTCGACTGGACCGGCGGCGAGATCCACTTCGAGGGGCTCCTCGTCCTCTCCGGCGTGGACATCAACACCCGCTACACCAACGAGCTCCAGCTGGTCCTCTCCGACGGGCAGCGCGAGGTGACGCTCCCCGTGGAGCAGAACTACCGCCGCGACCGCTGGCGCACCCGCAAGAACCAGGACTGGTTCTCCGGCTGGCGCGCCACGGCCCGCCCGGGCACCCTCGACGCGCTGGCCAACACCGAGCTGTCCATGGTGATCCGGTTCGTCGACCAGGACCGCCACCACGACGTCCCGCTGGCGGCCCGCCAGATGCTCCACCGCTTCAAGGGCGTGCACACCCGGGGCAGGCAGCGCTTCGTCGTGTCCATCGACGACGAGGAGCAGGTCACCGTCCGCTGGGTACGCGGCTTCGGGGCCCGGTGCAAGGACAAGCTGCGCCGGTTCAAGTGGGAGCTGCGCAACTCGCTGCCGGGGCGCCCCGGCTGGCGCACGCGCCTCATGTACTGGTTCACGTACCCCTACCTGCACAACCGGGGCATCTGGATCATCGGCGAGCGCGAGGACACCGCCCAGGACAACAGCTACCACCTGTTCAAGTGGATCCGGCAGAACCGGCCCAAGACCAAGGTCTACTACTCGATCAACGGCGACTCCCCCGACTGGGACAAGGTCGCCCGGTACGGGCAGGTCATCGACCGGCTGTCATGGAAGCACCGCGCCTACCTGCTCCACGCGGAACGCCTCATCAACGCCTACGACCTGGAGGCCTACCTGGGCTTCCCCGGCCTCCTCAAGCGGGCGTTCCTGCGCGGTTACGGCGACCTGCTGCGCTACAAGCGGGTGTTCCTCCAGCACGGAGTCGTCTACAACGACGTCGTGGCCTCCATCCACGGCCAGGCCACCAACGTCGACATGGTGCTCACCACGGGCCGCAGCGAGCGCTCGTACTACGCGGAGCACTGCGGCTACGGCTACGCGCGCGTCGCCGCGACCGGCCTGCCCCGCTTCGACGCCCTGGAGCCGGTGAACGGACCGCGGCGGATCCTGGTCATGCCGACCTGGCGCCGCGACATCGTGGCGCCCTCGTACAACAAGGCGGCCAAGCCCGAGATCCCGTTCGCCGCGTCCGAGTACTACCGGTTCTTCTCGGCGCTGCTGCGCAACGAACGGCTGCTGAGCGCGCTCCAGTACTACGGCGTGGAACTGGAGTTCATGCCGCACTACGAGATCCGCCCCTACCTGAACCACTTCAAGATCGACCATCCATCGGTCACGGTGTCCACGACGGGCCGCGACGTGCAGCTCGCGATGCGCGAGTGCTCGATGCTGGTCACGGACTACTCATCGGTGTTCTTCGACGTGGCGTACATGGGCAAGCCCATCGTCTACACGAACTTCGACGACGAGTCCTTCTACAGCAAGCACTACAAGCGGGGCTACTTCGATCTCGCCCGGGACGGCTTCGGACCGGCCTGCCGGACGGTCGACCACGCCGTCCAGGAGATCATCGCCACCATCGAGCGGCAGTTCGAGGTGGAACCGCAGTACCGGCGGCGCGCCGAGGAGTTCTTCGTCCTGCGCGACACCTCCAACTGCGAACGGGCCTTCCAGGTCATCGAATCCATGGACGCCAACATCGCCGGCGACCAGCGGGCGCAGCTGCACCTCGGGGCACGAGGCTTCGGGGAGTTCTGAGACACATGAAGGACGCACCATGACGGCAATCTTCCTGTCCGGCGGATCGAGCGTGTGCAGCCGCCAGGGCAGCATGGCCCCCATGACGGGCTGGGGGCAGGCGATGCCGCTCTTCATGCAGGGCGTGGACGTGATCAACTGCGCCCGGGCCGGGGCCAGCACCAAGAGCTTCATGGAGCGCGGCAGGCTCGGCTGGATCATGGAGAACATCCGTCCCGGCGACCTGCACCTGATCTCCTTCGGCCCCAACGACATGAAGCCCGGCGCCGGCCTGCACACCGAGCCCTTCGACGACTACCAGGGCAACCTGCGGCGCTACGTCATCGAGACCCGGCTACGCGGCGCCCACCCCGTCCTCGTCCCCAGCCACGAACGCGCGGTCTTCGACCGGTTCGGCAACTTCCGCCGGCCGCTGAAGCTCTACCCGGCCGCCAAGCGCGAGGTGGCGGCGCAGATGTCCGCGCCCCTGATCGACCTCAACGAGTGGAGCGTCGCCTGGTGGCGGCAGCTCGGCCCGCAGGGCTGCAAGCAGGTCTTCCTCTACCTGGAACCAGGCGAGCACCCCAACTACCCCGACGGGGTGGGGGACAACTCGCACCTGCGACCGGTCGGCGCCGTGGAGTGCGCGCGGTTCGTCGCCGGCGAGCTGCGCTCGCGCGAGCTGCTGCCCGCCCCGTTCTTCCGCAACCTGGAGAACCAGTTCGACGCGAACCAGGCGGTGCAATTCCTGGACGACGTCGAATTCGACCGGCTCACCAAGGAGCGGGTCGGCGCGGCGATGGTGGGAGCGACGGCATGAGCGGCGAAGCAACGACCTGGTTCCCCGTGGTCCGCGCCTGGATCACCCAGGGCGCCTTCAGCGGTGTGCTCGACCTGGCGGCCTCGGCCGACCCCGGCCGGCCCCTGGTCCCCGGCCAGGAGTTCACCCTGGCCATGACCCTCACGCCCAGCGGCGGCGCGTACCGGACCTACGGCTACGTCCTCGGCGACACCCTGGGCGACGCGGTGGTCATGGGCGGCCTGAACGGCCTGCGGCTGCTGAAGAACGGCCGCTACATGGGCTTCGCCTCCGGCACCGAGGCCGTCACCCACACCTGCACCGTGAAGGTGAAGCCGGACGCCCCCGACGGCGCGATCACGCTCCCGCGCGTGGTGGTCGGCCTGATGCCCGCCGAGGGCGACAAGCTGATCCCCAGCTCCGGCATCGAGGACCAGGGGTTCTGGATCCGCCGCCACAGCGTCCCCGGCCGGGCCCTGCACCTGCCGCCCGGCGCCCAGGTCACCCTGCCCCCGGACGCCGAGCGCGGTCTGCGCCGCACCGGCGTGGGCATCCCCCGCCAGGGCATGCTGCACTGCGCCCCGGACGGCACGGTGGTCTACCAGGCCCCCGCCTCCTACCAGGGCTACGACTTCTTCACCTGCACCTACGAGGACGAGGCCGGCCACTCCGTGCGTTCGCACGTCACCATCCGGATAGGCGACCTGGGCATGTCACCGGGGGCACTGAGTGCCTTCCGTGGCTAGGCGCGCCCGCCTGGCAGCCGCCCTGGTCATGGCCGTGACACTGGCGGGATGTTCGAGCGGATCGGACTTTCCGGAACCCGGGTTCTCCTCCCGGGCGCCGGTCCCGGACGGGGCACTGCCCAGGGGGGTCACCTACAAGGAGTTCACCCGCAAGCTCGACGGCCGCGCGGTGTCCCACGTCCAGATGCTCGCGATCCGCCCCGACGCCGAGGTCCGGGCCGGGGCCGTGCACGGCAGTTCCCTCGCCCACGCCGAGACCGTACGGGAGATGGCCTCGGCCGCCGGAGCGGTGGCCGCCGTCAACGCCTCCTACTTCGACATCAGCACCGGCAAGAACTACGGCGGATACGACGGGGACCCCCTCGGCCTGTACACCGAGGGCGGCCGGCTGCTCAGCGAGGCGACGAACGGCCGTACGGCCCTGCTGCTCGGCACCCGGGACGGCAGGCTCGACGCCCGCATCGACGAGGTCACTACGGAAGGCCAGGTGATCTCGGACGACGGCGCACGCGGGGAACTGGACGGCATCAACCGGGTCGCGGGCCGCGTCCTGGGCTGCGGAGGCGTGGGCGGCGACCGCCTGGCCGTCACGGAAGAGCCGATGGAGGAGCCGTACGGCGGTCTGTGCACGGACGTGGACGAGCTCGTCGCCTTCACCGAGGAGTGGGGCGACCGTACGCCCCCCGGCCCCGCGGGCAGCATGGAAGCGGTCCTCGACGGTGACGGGCGGGTCGTGGACCTGCGCAAGCCCGCCGGCGGGCGCGTACCCGCGAAGGGCAGCACGCTCTACGCGACGGGCGGATCCGTGGACTGGCTGGAGTCCCACGCCCGCAGGGGCGACCGGATCAAGCGCTCCGTGCAGATGAACGACATGGTGGGCCTCCCCGTGGGCGGTCCGGTCGAGACGGCGGTGGGCGGCCGTTACCGGCTGCTGAAGGAGGGCGAGTCCGCACTCGGCGCCGCCGCCTCCACCCCCAGGAAGGCTCCGCGCACGCTGGCCGGCATCACCGAGGACGGCGCGCTGCTCCTGGTCACGATCGACGGCCGCAATCCCGGCGTGGACGCCGGAGCCACGCTCGCCGAGGCCGCCGAACTCATGGCCTCGCTCGGTGCCCAGGACGCGATCGGCCTCGACGGCGGCGGGTCCACGAGCATGGTCGTGCTCGGGGAGCTGCGCAACAACCCGCGGGAGACCCCGGGGAAGGTCATCGAACGGCCCGTGGCCAACGCGCTGGCGCTCTTCCCGCGCTGAGCCCGGCAGACCGCGTACGAAGAAACGGCCGGTGCCCACCACCCCTCGCGGGGCGGCGGACACCGGCCGTCGTCGTACCCGAGGTCCGGATCAGACCGGAACGCTCGCCAGGCCGGGGGCCAGGAACTTCTTGCCGTTCACCCGCTCGGAGACGCCCTCGCGGTCCAGGTACGGCGTGACGCCGCCCAGGTGGAAGGGCCAGCCCGCGCCCGTGATGAGGCAGAGGTCGATGTCCTGGGCCTCGGCCACGACACCCTCCTCCAGCATCAGGCCGATCTCCTGCGCCACCGCGTCCAGGACGCGGTCACGGACCTGCTCCTCGGTCAGGACGACATCGCCCTGCACCAGGAGGGCGGCGACCTCGGGGTCCAGCTCCGGCTTGCCGGAATCGTAGACGTAGAAGCCGCGCTTGCCGGCCTTGACGACCGCAGCGAGGTTCGGGGAGACGGTGAAGCGCTCCGGGAAGGCGCGGTTCAGGGTCTCGGAGACGTGCAGACCGATCGCCGGGCCCACGAGCTCCAGGAGCACCAGCGGGGACATCGGCAGGCCGAGCGGCTCGATGGCCTTCTCGGCGGTGACCACCGGGGTGCCCTCGTCGATGACGTTCTGGATCTCGCCCATGAAGCGGGTCAGGATGCGGTTCACGACGAACGCCGGGGCGTCCTTGGTGAGGACCGCGGTCTTCTTCAGCTTCCGCGCGACACCGAAGGCCGTGGCCAGCGAGGCGTCGTCGGTCTGCTCACCGCGGACGATCTCCAGCAGCGGGAGGATCGCGACCGGGTTGAAGAAGTGGAAGCCGACCACGCGCTCCGGGTGCTGGAGCTTGGAGGCCATCTCGGAGACCGACAGCGAGGAGGTGTTGGTGGCGAGGATCGCGTGCGCCGGGGCGACCGCCTCGACCTCCGCGAACACCTTCTGCTTGACGGACATCTCCTCGAACACGGCCTCGATGATGAAGTCCGCGTCCGCGAAGCCCTCGGCCTTGTCCAGGACGCCCGTCACCAGGGCGGTCAGGCGGTTGGCCTTGTCCTGGTTGATGCGGCCCTTGCCGAGCAGCTTCTGGATCTCGGCGTGGACGTAGCCCACACCCTTGTCCACGCGCTCCTGGTCGATGTCGGTGAGGACCACCGGCACCTCCAGGCGGCGCAGGAACAGCAGCGCCAGCTGCGAGGCCATCAGGCCCGCGCCGACGACGCCGACCTTGGTGACCTGGCGGGCCAGGTTCTTGTCCGGGGCGCCGGCCGGGCGCTTGGCGCGCTTCTGGACCAGGTTGAAGGCGTAGATGCCGGAGCGCAGTTCGCCGCCCATGATGAGGTCGGCCAGGGCCGCGTCCTCGGCGTCGAAGCCCTTCTGCAGGTCACCGTCCTTGGCAGCCTCGATGATCTCCAGCGCGCGGTAGGCGGCCGGGGCCGCGCCGTGCACCTTGGAGTCGGCGATGAAGCGGCCGCGGGCGACCGCCGCGTCCCAGGCCTCGCCGCGGTCGATCTCGTCGCGGACGACCTCGGTGGTGCCGTTCAGCACGTTCGCGGTCCACAGGAGCGACTGCTCCAGGAAGTCCGCACCCTCGAACAGGGCGTCGGCGATCCCGAGCTCGAAGACCTGCTTGCCCTTGAGCTGGCGGTTCTGGTTGAGCGAGTTCTCGATGATCACCGAGACCGCGCGGTCCGCGCCGATCAGGTTCGGCAGCAGGGCGCAGCCGCCCCAGCCGGGAACCAGGCCGAGGAAGACCTCGGGGAGCGAGAAGGCCGGGATGGCCTTGGAGACGGTGCGGTAGGTGCAGTGCAGACCGACCTCGACACCGCCGCCCATCGCCGCGCCGTTGTAGTACGCGAAGGTGGGGACGGCCAGCGCCGCGAGGCGCTTGAAGACGTCGTGGCCGCCCTTGCCGATGGCGAGCGCCTCGTCGTGCTTCTTCAGCAGCTCGACGCCCTTGAGGTCGGCGCCGACCGCGAAGATGAACGGCTTGCCGGTCAGGCCCGCACCGACGATGGAGCCCGCGAGGGCCTCCTGCTCGACCTGGTCGATCGCCGCGTTCAGGTTGGCGAGGGACTGCGGGCCGAAGGTGGTCGGCTTGGTGTGGTCCAGGCCGTTGTCCAGCGTGACGAGCGCGAAGCGCCCGGCGCCGAAGGGCAGGTCCAGGTGGCGTACGAGCGCGCGCGTGACGACCTCGTCCGGGAACAGCTCGGCCGCGCCCTTCAGGAGCTCAGTGGTGGTGGTGCTCACTTGCTGTCTCCCTCGGCGGTGAAGTTCGGGTTCTCCCAGACGACCGTGGCGCCCATGCCGAAGCCGACGCACATGGTGGTCAGGCCGTAGCGGACCTCAGGCTGCTCCTCGAACTGACGGGCCAGCTGGGTCATCAGGCGCACGCCCGAGGAGGCGAGCGGGTGGCCGAAGGCGATGGCCCCGCCGTACTGGTTGACGCGGGCGTCGTCGTCGGCGATGCCGTAGTGCTCCAGGAACGCGAGGACCTGGACCGCGAAGGCCTCGTTGACCTCGAAGAGGCCGATGTCGTCGATCGTCAGACCGGCCTGGGCCAGCGCCTTCTCGGTGGCCGGGATCGGGCCGTAGCCCATGACCTCCGGCTCGACACCCGCGAAGGAGTACGAGACCAGGCGCATCTTGACCGGGAGGTTGTTCTCGCGGGCGAAGTCCTCGGACGCGATGATCGCGGCCGTGGCACCGTCGTTGAGACCGGCGGCGTTGCCCGCGGTGACGTTGCCGTGGACCCGGAACGGGGTCTTGAGGCCCGCCAGGTTCTCCAGCGTGGTCCCCGGACGCATCGGCTCGTCGGCGGTGACCAGGCCCCAGCCTGTCTCGCCGGCCGCCTCGTTGTTGTTGCGCACCGAGATCGGCACCAGGTCCTGCTGGATCTTGCCGTCGGCGTACGCCTTGGCGGCCTTCTCCTGCGAGCGCACGGCGTACTCGTCGGCGCGGAGCTTGGTGATCGTCGGGTACCTGTCGTGCAGGTTCTCGGCGGTCATGCCCATGAACAGGGCGGACTCGTCGACCAGCTTCTCGGAGACGAAGCGGGGGTTCGGGTCCACGCCCTCGCCCATGGGGTGGCGGCCCATGTGCTCGACACCGCCGGCGAGGGCGACGTCGTACGCACCGAAGGCCACGCCGCCCGCGACGGCGGTCACGGCGGTGAGCGCGCCGGCGCACATGCGGTCGATCGAGTAGCCCGGAACGGACTGCGGGAGGCCCGCGAGAATGCCGGCCGTGCGGCCCAGCGTCAGGCCCTGGTCGCCGATCTGCGTGGTCGCGGCGATGGCGACCTCGTCGATCTTCGCGGGGTCCAGGTCCGGGTTGCGGCGCAGCAGCTCCCGGATGGCCTTGACGACGAGGTCGTCGGCGCGGGTCTCGTTGTAGATGCCCTTCGGGCCCGCCTTGCCGAACGGGGTGCGGACGCCGTCGACGAAGACGACGTCCCTGACGGTACGAGGCACGTTGGCTCTCCTCCAGGTGCGGGTGTGCACTGCTGCGCGGGGGCGCGCCCAATCACTGAGCGCCCGCTCACCTCATCATGCTACTTGCCGGTAACCGGCATGCACAGCCCCCCTGGGAGGAGCGGCGAAGGTCACACTCCGCGACCCCGCCGCACATCCGGCACGAAGGAGCGTGTGGCGGTGGCGGAGGCAGTGGTGGTGGCGGCTCCCATGGCCGCGGCCATGGGAGCCGAGGAGCGGACGGTGTCCGCGACGAAGACGCGCCGGCGGACGCCCAGGGTGCGCAGGGCCGGGCCGTGGTCGACCGCGACCACCGTGGCCGCGGCTGCCAGCGCTGCCCGCCATCCGAGCAGGGCGGCCCGGCGGGCCGGCGCGGGGAGGGGGGTCAGGGCCTCGTGCAGGCGCAGGCAGTGGAAGGGGACGTGGCGTTCCTCGTCGGTCAGGATGCGGCCCGCGACCTCCGAGGCCAGCGGATCGGCGGCCCCGTCCCGCACGGCCCGGTAGTACCGCAGCGCCACCACCTCCGCCACCATCAGGACGAGCAGCTCCACCCGCAGGCCCAGCAGCCGCCGCAGCCAGACGAACACGGTGTCGCTCCAGTGCCCGGCCAGCGTTCCCGCGCCCCCGGCCTCCAGCAGCAGGGCCAGCATCCGCGCGTGGTTCTGCTCCTCGGCCACGAAGAGCCGTACGGCCCGCGCGTACACCGGGTCGCCCGCCCGGTCGGCCTTGCCGATCAGTGCGGAGCCGTCCCCGTCCTCCCCGACCTGGAACCGCTGCAGGCTCCGGATCAGCTCCGGAGGCAGTGCGGCGGGCCGGTCCCAGTCGGGATCGCCGCGCTCGGCCCGCCGCTCCCGCTCGGCCTCGAAGTCGGCCAGCCACGTGTCGTGTCCCCACCCATGTTTGATCACGTTCAAAAAACTAGTGGTCTTTGAGCGTGTTCAAAAGGAGCCGGGTCCGGCTGTAGCGGAACCGGGACATGGCGGAGCCCCCCGGCCCGAGGGTCGGGGGGCTCCGCCATGTCCCGCGGGCGCGGGCGCGGGTGCGTCAGTCTTCGGGCTCGGGCTCGGGCACCGCCACGGGCGCGGTCGCGGCCAGGGCCGTGACCAGGGCGTCCGTCACCTGCTCGATCTGCCACGGGCGGGCTCCGTAGCCCGCCAGCGCCTCGGCCACCGCGTCGGCCTCCAGCCGCAGCGGCGGCTCCCAGCACAGCCGGCGGACCGTGTCGGGGGTGATCAGGTTCTCCTGCGGCAGGTTCAGCCCCTCCGCCAGCGCCGACACGGCCGTCCGGGCCGCGGCCAGCCGCGCCGCTGCCTCCGGGTCCTTGTCCGCCCAGGAACGCGGCGGCGGCGGACCCGCCGGGGTGGCCCCCGGCTGCGGCAGTTCGGCCTCGGGCAGGGCCTTCGCCCGGTCCACGGCCGCCATCCACTGGTCCAGCTGGCGCCGGCCCATGCGCTGCCCGTAGCCGGGCAGGGCGGAGAGGGCCTGCACGTTCAGCGGCATGGAGAGCGCGGCCTCGACGATCGCGGCGTCACCCAGCACCTTGCCCGGTGACACGTCACGTCGCTGCGCGATCCGGTCCCGGGACTCCCACAGCTCCCGGACCACGGCCATCTGCCTGCGCCGGCGCACCTTGTGCATGCCGGAGGTGCGGCGCCACGGGTCCTTGCGCGGCGGCGCGGGCGGCGCGGCGCAGATGGCGTCGAACTCCTGGTGGGCCCAATCCAGCTTGCCCTGCCGGTCCAGCTCCTTCTCCAGCGCGTCCCTCAGGTCCACGAGCAGCTCCACGTCGAGCGCGGCGTAGCGCAGCCACGGCTCGGGGAGCGGACGGGTGGACCAGTCGACGGCGGAGTGGCCCTTCTCCAGCGAGTAGCCGAGGACCCCTTCGACCATCGCGCCGAGTCCGACCCGCGGGAAGCCGGCGAGGCGGCCGGCCAGCTCGGTGTCGAAGAGGGAGGTGGGCGCCATGCCTATGTCGCGCAGGCAGGGCAGGTCCTGGGTGGCTGCGTGCAGGATCCACTCGGCGCCGGCCAGGGCCTCGCCCAGGGAGGAGAGGTCGGGGCAGCCCACCGGGTCGATCAGTGCGGAGCCCGCGCCTTCGCGGCGCAGCTGTACGAGGTAGGCGCGCTGGCCGTAGCGGTAGCCGGAGGCGCGCTCGGCGTCCACGGCGACGGGGCCGGTGCCCGCGGCGAAGGCCGCGACCACCTCGGCGAGCGCGGCGGCGTCGGCGACCACCGGGGGGATGCCCTCACGGGGTTCTAGCAAGGGAATCGGCAGCCCGTCGGACGAAACCTCGTCGTCCGGGGGGCCGCCCCCGGTGGTGGTGCGCAGGCCTGCTGCGGTTTCTTGGGCGTCGGTCACCGGTCAAGGGTATCCGTGGATGCGACGCGCCCGTCGCCGGAACGTTCCGGCGACGGGCGCGAGGGGGGAGGACGGACGTTTCCCCGGGTTCTCCGGGAGTTCTCCCGGGGTCCTTCGGGGGATATCGGCCGGTTCAGTGGATGATCCCGGTCCGCAGGGCGACGGCGACCATCCCGGCCCGGTCGCCGGTGCCCAGCTTGCGGGCGATCCGTGCGAGGTGGGACTTGACGGTCAGGGCGGAAAGGCCCATCGAAACGCCGATGGCCTTGTTGGACTGGCCCTCCGCGACGAGGCGCAGGACCTCGACCTCGCGGCCGGAGAGCTCTCGGTAGCCGCCCGGGTGGCTCGGGGCACCCGGGGGGCGGCGGTGCATACGGGCCGCGGCGGCGCCGATGGGGGCGGCGCCGGGCCGGGACGGGAGCCCGATGTTGGTCCGGGTGCCGGTGACGACGTAGCCCTTCACTCCGCCCGCGAGGGCGTTGCGCACGGCGCCGATGTCGTCGGCGGCGGACAGGGCCAGGCCGTTCGGCCAACCGGCGGCCCGGGTCTCGGACAGCAGGGTGAGGCCGGAGCCGTCGGGCAGGTGTACGTCGGCCACGCAGATGTCGCGCGGGCTGCCGATGCGTGGACGGGCCTCCGCGATGGACGAAGCCTCGATCACGTCGCGTACTCCGAGGGCCCACAAATGGCGGGTCACGGTGGAACGCACGCGCGGGTCGGCCACGACGACCATGGCCGTCGGCTTGTTCGGGCGGTAGGCGACCAGGCTTGCGGGCTGCTCGAGAAGAACGGACACCTAGGCCTCCTGGGGGGGAGTGGCGGGACGGCCGGCTCGGGGAAGGAAGCCGGTGCGAACCGTGCGGATGGTCTATGACTCCTTCGGCACGTCACCCGCCCGGCTTTAGGGAATGATCACGATTTGGTGAGTAACAATTCGGGCAATTCGGACGCACGATCGATCATAGGGTGATCAGAAGCCCGCAACGGACGCCCTGTAACGACATCCGGCCCGGCATCGGGGTGCGGGCCGGCGCGGGTCCGGCAGGGGTGCGGCGCGGGTCCCGCAGGGCCCCGGCCTCGCGGAACGGCCCCGGAGCCACCCCGGAACCGCCCGGAACCACCCCGGAACTACCCCTGAGGGTGATGCGGTCCGCGCCGCTGGGGCAGCGAGACCACGCCGGTCACCGTCTCGGTCGGGCCCACCGGCGGCAGCCCCGCGATCTGGCACAGCAGTTCGCACCAGGCCGACAGGTGTGCGGCGGTGTCGGGCACCCCGCCCACCCCCTCGCGCGGGGTCCACGAGGCCCTGATCTCGATCTGGGTCGCCGGCCGCCGCTCTCCGAGCCCGCCGAAGTAGTGCGAAGCGGCCATCGTGACGGTCCCGCTCGCCTCCCCGTACGTCAGCCCGCGCGCGTCCAGCGCCCCCGTCAGCCAGGACCAGCACACCTCCGGGAGGAGCGGGTCCACGGCCATCTCCGGCTCCAGTTCCGCCCGTACGAGCGTCACCAGCCGGAAGGTGCCCTGCCAGGCGTCGTGCCCGGCCGGGTCGTGCAGGAGGATGAGCCGGCCGTCGGCCAGGTCCTCGTCGCCGTCCACGACCGCCGCCTCCAGCGCGTACGCGTGGGGCGCCAGTCTCTGTGGCGGCTTGGTGGGATCGATCTCGATCCCCTGCCGCAGCCTCGCCTTCTTCAAGCCGTCGACCGCCCGCCGGAACGGGAGTGGGACGGAGCTGTCCTTCGCGCTGTCCGTACCGTCAGCGCCATCTGAAAATCGTCCCTGAGCCGCAGCCATGCGGGGAAGACTAGGCGGAACGAGCCCCCGTACGGCGCAGCCACACCCGTGCCGGGCCGGGCACTTCTTCATACGTGCGAAGATTTGAGTCGTGAGCGCCAACACCCGCCCCACGGGCACGCCGAGCCAGACGTACGATTCCGCCTTCCTGAAGGCGTGCCGGCGCGAGCCGGTGCCGCACACCCCCGTGTGGTTCATGCGACAGGCGGGGCGCTCGCTCCCCGAGTACCGCAAGGTGCGCGAGGGCACGCAGATGCTGGAATCCTGCATGCGGCCCGACCTGGTCACCGAGATCACGATGCAGCCCGTCCGCCGCCACAACGTGGACGCGGCCATCTTCTTCTCCGACATCGTGGTCCCGCTGAAGGCCATCGGCATCGACCTGGACATCAAGCCGGGCGTCGGCCCGGTCGTGGCCCAGCCGATCCGCCGCCGCGAGGACCTCGCACAGCTGCGCGACCTCACTCCGGAGGACGTCTCGTACGTCACCGAGGCGATCGGCATGCTCACGGGTGAACTGGGCTCCACGCCGTTGATCGGCTTCGCCGGCGCGCCTTTCACCCTCGCGAGCTACCTGGTCGAGGGCGGCCCCTCCAAGAACCACGAGCACACCAAGGCCCTCATGTACGGGGACCCGGAGCTCTGGGCCGATCTGCTCGACCGCCTCGCCGAGATCACCTCCGCCTTCCTGAAGGTCCAGATCGAGGCCGGCGCCTCCGCGATCCAGCTCTTCGACTCCTGGGTCGGCGCGCTCGCCCCGGCGGACTACCGCCGCTCGGTGATGCCCGCCTCCGCGAAGGTCCTTCAGTCCGTCGCCTCCTACGGGGTCCCGCGCATCCACTTCGGCGTGGGCACGGGTGAGCTGCTCGGCCTCATGGGCGAGGCCGGCGCGGACGTCATGGGCGTCGACTACCGCGTCTCCCTGAGCGACGCCGTCCACCGCGTCGGCCCCGGCAAGGCGCTCCAGGGCAACCTGGACCCGGCGGTCCTCTTCTCCACCACCGAGGCGGTCGAGACCAAGACCCGCGAGGTGCTGGACGCCGCGGCGGGCCTGGAGGGCCACATCTTCAACCTGGGTCACGGCGTCCTCCCGACGACCCCCCCGGACGCCCTGACCCGCCTGGTGGACTACGTCCACACGCAGACGCAGCGCTAGGCCCTGCGGGGCGCCGCGGCGCGGCTGAGGCTGGATCGCCCGCAGGGCGATTCCAGCCTCGCCGGCGTTTGGGGCGCGGGGTCCGTGGCGGAGCCCGGGGAAGCGGCCCGCAGGGCTAGACCCCCGCCGCCCGCACCGCGGTGACCGCCTTGCGGGCGGCGACCAGCACCGGGTCCCAGACCGGGGAGAACGGCGGGGCGTAGCCCAGGTCCAGGGAGACGATCTGGTCCACCGTCATGCCGGCCGTCAGGGCCACCGCGGCGATGTCCACCCGCTTCGCGGAGCCCGGGCCGCCGACGATCTGGCAGCCGAGGAGGCGGCCCGTACGGCGTTCCGCCAGCATTTTCACCGTCATCTCCGCCGCCTCCGGGTAGTAGCCCGCCGTGTTCGTCGAGCTGATCGTCGCCGTGACGAAGCGGAGCCCGACGGCCAGGGCGTCGCGCTCGCGCAGCCCCGTACGGGCGATCTCCAGGTCGCAGACCTTGCTCACGGCCGTGCCGACCACGCCCGGGAAGGTCGCGTAGCCGCCGCCCACGCCCGAGCCGATGACCTGGCCGTGCTTGTTCGCGTGCGTGCCCAGCGCGATGTGCCGCATCCGGCCCGCCACCAGGTCCAGGACCTCCACGCAGTCGCCGCCCGACCAGATGTTCTCGTGGCCGCGGACCCGCATGGACAGGTCGGTCAGCAGTCCGCCCGACTCGCCCAGCGGCAGGCCCGCCGCGCGGGCCAGCGCCGTGCGCGGCTCGACGCCGAGGCCGAGGACGACCACGTCCGCCGGGTACTCCTCCCCGGCCGCCGTGACCACCGCGCGGGCCCGGCCCTCGGCGTCGGTGAGGATCTCCGTCACCTCGGCGCGGGCGACCGTTCGGATGCCCATGCCGTTCATCGCACTGTGGACGAGCCCGCCCATGTCCGGGTCCAGCGTGGACATCGGCTGCTCGCCCCGGTGCAGCACGGTGACCTCGAAGCCCCGCCCGAGCAGGGCTTCCGCCATCTCCACGCCGATGTACCCGGCGCCCACGACCACCGCCCGGCGGCCCGCCGTCCGTTCCAGGTCCGCCATCAGCCGCTGCCCGTCGTCCAGCGTCTGCACCCCGTGCACCCCGTGCGCGCCGATCCCGGGCAGCCGGGGGCGGACCGGGCGGGCGCCGGTGGCGAGGACGAGCTTGTCGTACCCCGTCCAGTACTCGGCGCCCGACTCCAGATCCCGGGCGCGCACCCGCGCTCCCGCGAGGTCCAGCTCCACGACCTCCGTCCGCGTCCGCAGGTCGATGCCCCGCGCGCGGTGCTCCTCGGGCGTCCGGGCGATCAGCTCGTCCGGGCCGTCGACCAGGCCGCCGATCCAGTACGGGATCCCGCACGCCGAGTACGACGTGAAGTGCCCGCGCTCGAAGGCGGTGATCTCCAGCTCCGCCGGGCCCTTGAGCCGCCGGGCCTGTGACGCGGCGGACATCCCCGCCGCGTCACCGCCGACCACCACCAGCCGCTCCGTGCCGTTCGCCATGCGCCCGTACCGTCCTTCCCCACCGCCGATGTCTGCGGGGACCACGCTACGGGCGTACGGGTGATCAGTCCCGGACCGGCGGCGGCGTCGCGTCCGGGTCCGCCGCGTCCGACTTCGCCCGCGCCGGCCGCCACTTGCGGTACAGCCGCCAGGCGAGCAGCAGGATCGCGCCGCTGAGCAGGAACGGCGAGGCCGCGGCGAGCGCCATCAGCAGGTACAGGACCGCCGAGGCGAAGACCTTCCAGCCGCCGGCCAGGGCGTCGGAGAAGCCCGGATCCGGCTTCTCCTTCTCCTTGACCGGCTGCTTCCCCGGCTCCGAGAACGTCAGCGTGATCGTGCCGAGCGAGGTCTGGTCCTTGAGCGCCGTCTGCTGCGCGAGCAGCGACTCCAGATCGGCCTGGCGCTTGCTGAGCTCGGACTCCAGGGTGACGACCTCGCTGAGACCCGAGGCCTTCTCCATCATCTCCCGCACCCGCACCACGCTCGCCTGCTGGGACTTGACCCGGCTGTCGACGTCCGCGACCTTCTGCGTCACGTCCTGCGCCTCGACCTTGCGCTCCAGCAGCTTCCCGGCGCCCTCCATCGCGGCGAGCACCGCGTCGAAGCGCTCGCCCGGCACCCGCAGGGTCACCGTCGAGGTCATCGACCCATCGGGCGCGCGCGTGGTGCCCTCGTTGCCCACGTACCCGCCCGCGCTCTCCGCCGCCGTCCGGGCGCCGGCCGTCGCCTTCTGGACGTCGGCCGTCTCCACGCCGAGCGTCGCCGTGCGGATGATCTGCGTGCGGACGGCGGGAGCCTGCGGCTGGTTCTTCTCGGCGGCCGGGGCCGGTGCGCCCGGCGCGGCCGACGCGGCCGGGGCCGGAGCCGCCGACCCGCCCTGTCCGGCCTCCAGCTGCTGGGTGGACCCCGAGTCCGCCTTGCTCATGCTCTTGTCGTCACCGCCGGAGCCGCAGCCCGTGAGGACGAGCGCCCCCGTCAGGGAGAGCGCCGCCAGGGCCGTCGCCGAACGCCGTCCGTACCGCCCGTAACGTCTGTGCTGGGTGTGCATCGTTGGGTCCCCCCGGTAGGTGTCCGAATCGCCGGATGCGCATCTGTCCTTCGACGTTCTGACGTTCTGACGTACGGGGCCCCGTCCCGGGTTTCGTACGCGCGGTCCCGAGCTGGTGCCGAAGCGGTCACGGTCAGGCCTCGGCGATCGCCCGATGAGCGGTCTGAGACGATGTGTCCATGCACGAAGCGGACACGCGTACGGACCGGCCGGCCCCCGCCGGGCACGTCGTCGTCATCGGCGGCGGAATCGCGGGCCTCGCGGCGGCCCACCGGCTGCTCGCCGAGGGCCTTCGCGTCACCCTCCTGGAGGCCGGCCCGCGCCTCGGCGGCAAGCTGCGCTCGGGCGAACTGGCAGGCCTGCGCGTGGACCTCGGCGCCGAATCCGTGCTCGCCCGCCGCCCCGAAGCACTCGAACTGGCCCGCGCGGTCGGCCTCGGCGAAGCCCTGCAGCCGCCCGCCACCGCCACCGCCCGCCTCTGGACCCGCGGCGCGCTGCGGCCCCTGCCCGGCGGTCACGTCATGGGCGTCCCCGGCGACCTGGGCCCGCTCGCCGCGTCCGGAGTGCTCTCCGCCGAGGGCCTGGCCCGGGCCGGGGCCGAGGACACGCTGGAGCCGCAGGAGATCGGCGAGGACGTGGCCCTCGGCGAGTACGTCGCCGCCCGGCTGGGCCACGAGGTCGTCGACCGGCTCGTGGAACCGCTGCTCGGCGGGGTCTACGCGGGCAACTCCTACCGCATCTCGATGCGGGCCGCCGTCCCCCAGCTCTTCGAAGCCGCCCGCACCCACGCCTCCCTGGGCGAGGGCGTACGGGACCTGCAGGCCCGGGCGGCCCGGGCGGGGCACACCGGCCCCGTCTTCTCCGGCATCGACGGCGGCATCGGCAGGCTCCCGCTCGCCGTCGCCGAGGCCTGCCGCGCGGCCGGAGCCCGCATCCTCCTCGACAGCCCCGCGCGCGAGCTGACCCGTACGCCCACCGGCTGGCGCGTGGTCGCCGGACCCGCGGAAGGCACGGACGGCGCAGGTGGCGCCGAGGTCATCGAGGCCGACGGGGTGGTCGTGGCCGTGCAGGCCGGGCCCGCCGCCCGGCTGCTCGACCGGATCGCGCCCGCCGCCGCCACCGAGCTGCGCGGGGTCGAGTACGCCTCCATGGCCCTGGTCACGATGGCCCTGCGCCGCCGCGACCTGCCGGGCGCGATCGCCGACGGCGGCGCGAGCGGGTTCCTCGTACCGCCCGTGGACGGCCGGACGATCAAGGCCTCGACCTTCTCCAGCAACAAGTGGGCCTGGGCCGGGACCGATCCCGACCTCTTCCTGCTGCGCACCTCCGTCGGCCGCCACGGCGACGAGGGGGATCTCAAGCGCTCCGACGAGGAACTGGTCGGGGTCTCCCTCGCCGACCTCGGCGAGGCCGTGGGACTCGGGCCCACCGTCCGCCCGGTGGCCTCCACCGTCACCCGCTGGGACGGCGGCCTGCCCCAGTACCCCGTCGGCCACCTCGGGAAGGTGGCCCGGATCCGCTCCGCCGTCGCGGCGCTGCCGGGCCTCGCGGTGTGCGGAGCGCTCTACGACGGGGTCGGCGTCCCCGCCTGCATCGCGAGCGCGGGCAAGGCCGCCGACGTGGTGATCGCCACGTTGGGGGCCGGTGGGGCACCCCTGGCACCGACCACTGATCAGCACACGGGACAATAGACACATGACTGCACCAGAGAAGATTCCCAACGCGGGGAAGAAGGCGAAGGACCTCAACGAGGTCATCCGCTACACCCTGTGGTCCGTCTTCAAGCTCAAGGACGTGCTCCCCGAGAACCGCGCCGGCTTCGCCGACGAGGTCCAGGAGCTGTTCGACCAGCTGGCCGCCAAGGACATCACCGTCCGCGGCACCTATGACGTCTCCGGCCTGCGCGCCGACGCTGACATCATGATCTGGTGGCACGCGGAGACCTCCGACGAGCTGCAGACCGCGTACAACCTGTTCCGCCGCACCAAGCTGGGACGCGCGCTGGAGCCGGTCTGGTCGAACATGGCCCTGCACCGTCCGGCCGAGTTCAACAAGTCCCACATCCCGGCCTTCCTGGCCGACGAGACGCCGCGCGACTACGTCAGCGTCTACCCCTTCGTGCGCAGCTACGACTGGTACCTGCTGCCCGACGAGGACCGCCGCCGCATGCTCAAGGACCACGGCATGATGGCCCGCGGCTACCCCGACGTGCGCGCCAACACCGTCGCCTCCTTCTCGCTCGGCGACTACGAATGGCTGCTGGCCTTCGAGGCCGACGAGCTGTACCGCATCGTCGACCTCATGCGCCACCTGCGCGCCTCCGAGGCCCGCATGCACGTCCGCGAAGAGGTGCCCTTCTACACCGGGCGCCGCAAGTCCGTCGCCGATCTGGTGGACGGACTCGCCTAGAGACCTCCCCTGGGGGGAAGGACCGGAGGACCGCTGACCGGCGTCCTCCGGGGATCGGGAGGCCCTGCCCCCGAATCGACGCAGCCGGAGATCCCGCCCGGAAGTTCAGACGACTGGCGGCAGCAGTGCCCTGGGGTGCCCCCGGGTGCTCGCTGCCCGGTCGTCCAGCGACACCGGTGCGGGCTCCGGATGCGGCGCACACGTGACACGTGATCCCGCCGTGTCACCTGTCAGCAAGTACCGCTCCACGTGAGCGTCCACGCAGTCGTTGCGTCCGCCGACCACCCCGTGGGTGCCGGCCCCCACCTCCGTCACCAGCCCGGCCAGCGGCCCGAGCCGCCGCTGGAGCTCCAGCGCGCCCCCGTACGGGGTGGCGCCGTCCCGTTCCGCCGCGACGATCAGCGTGCGGGGGAGCGGGGCGTCCGGCCGTACCCCCACGTCCACCGGCCGCTGCCGTTCGCGCACCGGCCAGAAGGCGCAGGGCAGGTTCAGGAAGGCGTTGGCCCAGGTCTCGAAGGGGGCCGTGCGGGCCAGTTCGGTGTTGTCGCGGTCCCAGGTCTCCCAGTCGGCGGGCCACGGGGCGTCGTTGCACAGGGTCGCCGTGTAGACGGCCGTGGCGTTCTCGCCCTCGACGGCCGCCGCCGGGTCCGGGGCGGCAAGCGAGACCAGCGGGCGCGGATCGCCGCGCAGGAACGCCGCCAGGGCCGCGGCGCGGTCCGGCCAGACCTCGTCGTAGTACGCGGCCCGCAGGTACGCGGAGTGCAGCTGCCCGGTGCCGACCACCCCGCCCGCCGGTTCGCGGGCCACCGCGGCCCGCACCCGCTCGTAACTCGCCCGCACCGCCTCGGGGGTGGCACCGAGCCCGTACGCGGCGTGGTGGCGGGCGGCCCAGGCGCGGAAGTCGGCCCAGCGGCGCTCGAAGCCGGCGGCCTGGGCGAGGTTGTCGCGGTACCAGACCTTGCGGGGGTCGGGGTCGACGGCCGAGTCGAAGACCATCCGGCGGACGTGGCCGGGATAGAGGGTGGCGTACACCGCGCCGAGGTAGGTGCCGTACGAGGCCCCCATGAAGGTCAGCCCGCTCTCGCCGAGCGCGGCACGCAGCACGTGCAGGTCGCGGACGTTGTTCAGGGTCGTGTACGAGCCGAGGTCGGCCCCGGCCCGCTCCGCGCAGCCGCGGGCGTAGGCCCGCGCGGCGGCGATCCGGGTCTGCTTCGCGGCGGCGTCCGGCCGCGCTCCGGCGGCCTCCGACGGGGCCCGGTCGTACCGCGCCGGGTCCTGGCAGGACAGCGGGTGCCCCGAGCGGCCCACCCCGCGCGGGGCGTAGCCGACGAGGTCGTAGGCGGCGCCGACCCGGCGCCACTCCGGGAGGCCGGCGACGAGCGGGAAGAACAGGCCGTTCCCGCCCGGTCCGCCGGGGTTGTAGACGAGCGCCCCCTGCCGCCGGACCCCGCCCGCGCCGGAGGCGGCGACCCGGCTGACGAGGATCTCGGTCCGCGGGCCGAAGGGCCGGGCGTAGTCGACCGGGACCCGGAGCGTGCCGCACCGCACGTCCGGGCCGAGCCCCTCGGCGACGGGACAGGGCCCGAACTTCAGCCCGTCGCGGGCACCCTGACGGTCCGGTGCCGGATCCCGGTCCGGGCCGGACGGCCCCCCGCGCGCGGCGGAGGCCGCGGCCGAGGCCAGCCGGGCCACGAGCTCGGCCCCGGCGGCCTCGGCGGCCGCCCGGGCGGCTCCGGCGGGACCCGGGGGCGCAGGCGATGCGTCCGAAGGCGGGTCCGCGGCCGATGCGTCTGCGGTCGATGGGCCCGAGGTCGATGGGCCCGCCGTCACCCCGGGCGGGCCCGGGGGAGCGGCCTCGGCGCCGGCGGTCATCGGCAGGGAGGCGGCCAGCGCGAGGGCGGCCAGCGCGACCGTGGCGGGCACCCGGGGCATGCGCATGGCGGGCCTCTCATCTCATCGGACCTCCCGATGAGATCCGGCGGGCGGCCTCCTGTACAGGACCACCGGCCGGTGTCGCGCTCAATGCCCCCGTTGCCGCGGAATCCGCCCCCGCCTGCCGTACGTGAGGGCCGCCCGCAGCTCGGGATCCGTGACGGCGCGGAGCCCCCGCAGGGCCACCGCGGTGAGCGAGCCCCGCGCGCCCTGCTCCCGCCCCAGCTCCACGAGGAGCCGCCGGCCGGCGGGGGAGGCCCACCCAGACTGCCCGTGCCCCTCGACGCGGGCTATGGCCAGGCAGCCCAGCGCCAGGATCAGCGGCAGCGCGAACCAGCACAGGATCATCGTGGTCGTGGTCCCCGGATCGGGCACGCACAGGGCGGCGACCATCATGCCGAGGACCAGCACGGTGGCCCGCCGGACCGACCGGATCCCCGACTCGACGTCCCGCCGGGCCTCGTCGCGCGACGCGAGCCCGGCTTCTCCAAGCCGCTCCGCGAGGGCCCGTACGGCCGCGTCCCGCGCCACGGCCGACCGTACGGAGGTCACCGGCTCCTGCCCGTCCGGCCCGAAGGCGCCGAGCACCGAGCACTCGTGCGGATCGCGCCCCACCGGGTCGACCACCGTCGCCCAGCCGGTGTGCGCGAGCAGCAGCCGCCGCTGGCGCTGCATCGACAGCAGGGTCAGCTCGGCCACCCGCTCCGGGCCCCCGGCGAGGTAGGCGGCCTCGTACAGGCTCAGCTCGTCGTGGTGGTGGCGGGCGTCGGTGCCCGGCGGGGGCTCCGCCAGTTCGGAGGCTGCCTTCAGGAGGCGGGTGCACGCGAACAGCAGCCCTGCCCAGGCGAGGAGGAGGAACAGGACCCAGAACATGTCCGAGTTCTACAAGACGCAGAACCGCCCGGTACAGCCCTGTGCCGAGGTGTGAGCGGCTCGTGACGGGTCCGTGATGGGCGGTCAGGAACTGCTGCCGCAACTGGAACTGGAAGAACTGCTGCAACTCGATCCGCTGGAACCGCTGGAACAACTCGACCCGCCGGAGCCGCTCGAACAGCCGGACCCGCTGGATCCGCAGCCCGACCCCGAGGAGCAGCCGCTCCCACCGGAGGATCCGCAGCCCGCCCCGCCGGACCCGCCGCCGCTGGAACCCGCGCACCAGACCACGGGGACCATCGCTGTGCCCGAGTCCCAGTCGGACCCCGGGCCGCCGGAACGCGATCGGGACTGGGCCGCCGCCAGCCGGGTCCCGCGGGCCGCCGGCACCAACTGCTCGCGCAGGTACGGGTCCCGCAGGCCCCGCAGCCCGAACAGCGAGGTCTGGACGTACGGGCTCTGGTCGGCCCCGTAGTGCGCGCGGACCAAGCGCAGCGCCTCGGCCCCCGCCGGGGTGATCCGCCGCCGGGCGCGGGAGGCCCCGACGGTGCCCACCACGATCCCGCCCAGCAGGACGGGCAGCACCTCCACGATGAACGGCACGTGGAAGCTCACGGGCCCGTCCTGCAGGGCGAAGGCCACGAAGGACAGCGGTAGCGAGAGCACGAGCAGCACCCCGCACACCACGGCCTGCACCACCCCGTGGCGCAGCCAGCGGCGGCGGCCGCCGGGCGCGGCGATCAGCCCGCGGGCGGCCAGCGCGTCGCCGGTCTCCTGGACGGCCGGGTCCCGCATGGCGGCGTAGCGGATCTGGTAGAGCCACCCGGACGCGGCACCCTGGCAGGCCTGGAGCACGGCCCGCTGGGCGGGGTCGGCGCCCCGCACCCCGGGCCGGACCTGGACGATGCCGGGCCCGCCGACCAGCATCCGGCCGTCGCAGAGCAGCGAGACGAGCGCGGCGTCCACCACCGCGCCGGGCCCGCCGGCCATGAAGGCGGCCTCGGACAGGTCGTGCAGGCGCGGGGCGGGGCCGAGGGTGGCCGGCCGCGACCGCCACAGGCCGCGCAGGAGCAGGACGCCGGAGGTGATGACGCCGATCCAGACGGCCACGGCGAGGAAGTCGAAGAAGTTCACGCCGCCCTCCCCACCAGGGCGCGGGCCCAGCGCACGGCCCGGCCCGGCGGCCGGGCCCCGGCCCGGTCCCGCCACCAGAGCGTGAGCCGGCGCCGCGCGGCGGGGTCGGCGGGCAGGTCCCGGACCAGCAGGTGCTCGGCGAAGTCCATCGCGTCGCGCCGGTATCCGGCGGTCATGGGCCGCTGCCGGGCGTACCGAAGGAAGGCCTCCCGGTACGCGTCCTCCCCGCCCAGGATCCCGGGCAGCTCGGGCGCCAGCTTCGCCACGACATCGGCCCGCTTGGCCGCGAGCGCCCGCGCCTGTACGCGCACCCGCTGCCGGTCGAACCCCTCGGGCACGGGAGTCCCGGCCACGAGCGCAGACAACAGCGCGGCCTGCCCGATCCCGACCCGAGTCCGCGCGGCATCGAGCCCGGCCCCGACCCCGCCGTCCGATCCGGCCCCGCCGTCGCCAGGGTCGCGGTCGGGCTCGGACGCTGTCCCGACCCCGACCCCGACCCCGACCCCGACCCCGACCCCGCCGTCGCCCGGGGCGCGGTCCGGGCCGGAGCGCAATCCAGCCTCGCCGGCGTTTGAGGCGCGGGTCCGGGCAGCGCCCGGGGAACGGTGGAAGGGCGGGTAGGGGACAGCCCCCGCAGGGCCGCCCGGGCCACCCAGCACTCCCCGGATCGCGGCCAGCTCACCCGCCAGCTCGGCCCCGGCCGGAAAGTCGTCGTCCCGCTCCAGCAGCGCACCCGGCGGGTCCACCCTGGAGCGGAGCTCGGCAAGAACATCCAGCACCACGCGCGGCACGGGATGCGCGTGCGTGTCGTGCCACACCCCACCCCGCTCCACGCCCCCGGCGACGTGCACGTACGCCAGCGCCTCCAGCGGGATCCCGTCCAGCACGGCCACCGGGTCCTCCCCCCGGTTGACCCGGTTGGTGTGCAGGTTGGCCACGTCGATCAGCAGCCGCACCCCGGTCCGCTCCACGAGCTCGGTCAGGAACTGCGCCTCGGTGAGCTCCTCACCGGGCCACGACACCAGCGCCGCGATGTTCTCCAGCGCGAGCGGCACCGGCAGCGCGTCCTGCGCGATCCGTACGTTCTCGCAGAGCACGTCCAGCGCGTCCCGGGTCCGCGCCACGGGCAGCAGGTGACCGGCTTCGAGCACCGGTCCCGGCGCCACCGAGGAGGTCCGTACGAAGGCGATGTGCTCGGTGACCAGGGGAGCCCCCAGCGCCACGGCCCGCTCTGCGAGCGCGGCCAGCTTCGCCGGGTCGGGGCGGTCGGCGCCGCCGATGCCCAGCGAGACTCCGTGCGGCACCACGCGGACCCCGCGTTCGAGCAGCCGCAGCAGGGACTCCGGCAGGTGGCCGGGGCAGATGTTCTCCGCCACGACCTCGACCCAGTCCAGCCCCGGCAGGCCTTCCACCGCCCCCGCGATCTCCGGCCGCCAGCCGATGCCCACCCCCAGGTGTGCCATGGGCTTCATGTCCCCCGCCCCCTCTCATCGGTCCGTGTGCCGATGTGATGGCCCCGACGGAGCCGGGCCAACCCGCCCAGGGGGACGTTCAGAGCAACATTTGAGGTTGCGGTCCCGGCCGAGGTTTCCGGATGCCGGGACGGACGGGCCCCGCGGCCCACAGCCACGGGCCCCGCGCTACGGCCGCGCCCGCGAACCCGCGCTACAGCCGCGCCCGCAGCGCCGGATGGTCCGCGACCACCGTGCACGAGCCGGGCGCGATCTCCGTGAACCCCGCGTCCCGCACCACCGGCAGCCCGCTCCCCGACAGCTCCGTCCACCGCTCGCGCGCGGCCGTCCGTACGGCCAGCCGGAAGCCGGACTCCCGCCACGCGGTCCGCTCCGGGCCGGTCAGTTCCCACCACGCGAGCTGCGCCGCGTGTCCGGCCTGGGCCATGGCCTTGCCGGCCGACATGTCCAGGTCCGGGTTGAGCCAGAGGACCGGCAGCCCGGCCTCCGCAGGGGCGACCGGCTCCGGGTCGTCCAGATCGGTGCCCGACACCTGGAGCTTGGCCAGCTCCTTGGGCCAGCCGTCGAGCGGGACCGGCGGGAAGACCCGTACCTCCGAGTCCGCGCCGTGCACCGTGAGGCCCGGCAGGGTCCCGGCCTTGCGCCACTCCGCCCCGCGCGCCCTGCGCACCACCTTGCGGATCCGGGCGTCCTGCCAGTCCCGCACCGCCGCCGCCCACTCGCCCTCGCCGGCCGACCGCTCGTCGGTGAGCAGGACGAGCACCGCGCGGGCGGCCGTCTCCAGGGCGTCGGTCCGGGCCGGCGGCTCCGCCTTCTCGATCCGCACGACCAGCGGGAGGACGTACTGCGGTGCGTCGTCGCGGGCGATCCGCTCCTGCCGGAAGGGGCTGTCGGACCCGACTGCGGGTACCTGCGTGTCGTGGCGCGCGTCCTCGGTGCTCATCCGGCCAAGTTTGCCAGCCTCCACCTCCAGGCTGATGCCCGAGGGGCCCGGGCCGGGCGAGGATCGAGGAATGAAGAGTGATCTTTTCGCGTCAGTGAACCTGGCCGAGGCGTCCGCCGTCCCCGGTATGACCCTGCAGAACGCCAAGTCGGTGAAGTACACCGTCAACGGTGAGATGCTCGCCCGCCAGGGCTCCATGGTCGCCTTCCGGGGGAACCTGCAGTTCGAGCGCAAGGGACAGGGCATCGGCGGCATGCTCAAGCGCGCCGTCACGGGCGAGGGGCTCGCGCTGATGTCCGTACGCGGGCAGGGCGAGGCCTGGTTCGCGCACCGGGCGGGCCACTGCTTCATCATCGAGTTCGAGCCCGGCGACGCCCTGACCGTCAACGGCCGCAACGTCCTGTGCTTCGATCCGACCCTCGGCTACGAGATCAAGATGCTCAAGGGCGCCGGCATGACCGGAGGCGGCCTCTTCAACAGCCTCTTCACCGGGACCGGGAAGCTCGCCGTCGTCTGCGACGGGAATCCGATCATCATCCCGGTCACCCCGCAGACCCCCGTGTACGTGGACACCGACGCGGTGGTCGGCTGGAGCGCCCGCCTGGAGACGGCGCTGCACCGTTCCCAGTCCGTCGGCTCGATGATCCGCGGCGGCTCCGGCGAAGCCGTCCAGCTGAAGCTCAGCGGCGAGGGCTTCGTCATCGTCCGCCCGAGCGAGGCCACCGAGTCGGCCGCCGCCCACTGACCGGGCAGTAGGCTCGTACGCATGGACCAGACGGAGCGGTACGTGCCCGATTCCTCGTACTGCCCCACCCCCGCGGCCCCCGCCGGGCGGGTGCCCGGGCCGCCCTACGCCGACTGCGTGGAGTGCGGGAAGCCCACCGAGTACGGGGTCGCGACACCGGGCGTGGTGCTGTGCCCGGTGTGCGAGTGGCAGGACGCGCAGCGCACGGCCTGCTCCGGCTGAGGCCGGAGCGAGGGCCGGAGCAGGGGCCGGAGCGCGGGCCGGAGCAGGGGGCGCGGGCTACTTGCCGATGAGGTCGGAGACCTTGACGAAGCGGTAGCCGCGCTTGCGCAGCTCCGGGACGAGCGTGCGGATGGCCTCCTCGGTGACCGGGGCGGCGCTGCGCGTGCAGTGCAAGACCACCACCGAGCCGGGCTTCACCCCGGCCAGGACCTGTTCGGCCACCGCGTCGGGATCCTTCGCGAACGCGTCCCCGCTGACCACGTCCCACTGGACGGCCGTGACCTTGGCGGTGGAGATGGCCCGCAGCGCCTGGTCGTCGTAGCAGCCGCCGGGGAAGCGGAAGTACGGGACGGTGTTGACCGCGCCCGCCTTGCGGAAGGCCTCGAAGGCCCGGTCCACGTCGGCGCGGGCGGCGGCCTCGTCGAGGGTGGGGAGTCCGTAGCAGGGGGACTTGAAGGCGTGGTGGCTGTACGAATGGTTCGCGATCTCGAAGTTCGGGTCCGTGCCGATGGACTTCGCCTGGTCCGGGTACTCCTCCGCCCAGCGGCCCGTCATGAAGACCGTCGAGGGCACCTTGAGGGTGCGCAGCGTGGAGATCAGCTGCGGGTTGTCGAAGCGCTCCCCGCCCGCCGCGCGCGGCCCCTGGTCGGAGGTCATGTCGGCGTCGAAGGTCAGCGCCACCGTCTTGTCGGTGCGCTGCTTCGCGCGGTCGAAGACGGGGGTCAGACCGCCCGGACCAGGAGCCATGGTCGGCGCCTTGCCGGGTGCACCGGCTTGCGGGGACGCCGGCGGACTGCTCCGGGGGCTCGCCGGCGGGGCGGCGGAGCCCGCGGTGGAAGGGGAGGCGGAGGCCGGATCGGAAGGGGCCGCGGAGGCTCCCATCCGGGCCCGGCCGCCGGCGTCCGGCGTACCGGTGCCGCCCGCGCACGCGGCGAGGGCGGCACTGAGAGCTGCTACGGCCGCGACGGCAGCCGTCCTGCGCACTGAGATGGTCACATGCGCAAAATATATGACTATGTGGCAAGCAGACGGGTGCGGCACTCCTCCACGTCGAAGTCACCCTTCGGGTACTGCGGCGCGATGCCCTCCAGATGCTCCAGCAGCAGTTTGCTGATCGCCCAGTTGCGGTACCACTTGCGGTCCGAGGGGATGACGTACCAGGGCGCGGCGTCCGTGGAGCAGCGCTCCAGGGCCAACTCGTACGCCTGCTGGTACGCGGGCCACACGGAGCGCTCCTCGATGTCGCCCGTGTTGAACTTCCAGTGCTTGTCCGGGTTGTCGAGCCGCTCCAGGAGCCGCTTGCGCTGCTCCTCGTAGCCGATGTGGAGGAAGACCTTCACCACGGTGACCCCGTCGTCGGCGAGGGACTTCTCGAACCGGTTGATCTGCGCGTAGCGGCGGCCCAGCTGACCGCGCGGCACCAGGTCGCGCACGCGGGCGATCAGCACGTCCTCGTAGTGCGAACGGTCGAAGATGCCGATCTCGCCCGGCTGGGGGAGCGCCTTCATGACGCGCCAGAGGAAGGGGTGGTTCTGCTCCTCCGGCGTGGGCGCCTTGAAGGCCTTGATCCGGCAGCCCGAGGGGTTGAACAGGCCGATCACGTGCTTGACGGTGCCGCCCTTGCCGCTGGTGTCCATGCCCTGGAGCACGAGCAGGACGCGGCGGCGGTCGCCCGCGGTGCTGGCGGCGTAGAGCCGTTCCTGGAGGGAGGCGAGCCGTTCACCCATCCGGGCGGTGGCCGCCACGCCGGCCGCCTTGTCGGTGGGACCGGCCGGGGTCGCTCCGGGGCGGAAGGCCCCGAGGTCGACGCGCTCGCCGGAGGGGACGCGGAGCAGGGGGCTCAGGGGGGCGTCGTACCCGTACTCGTGGCCGTGGCCGTGCCCGTGGCCGTGCCCGTGCCCGTGCCCGTGGCCTGCGGACTTGCGGGCGGCGCCCTTGGAGCCCTTGGAGTTCTCGGCGGAGATGCGGAGCAGCTCGCGCAGCGAGAGGGGCTTGGACTTCGGCTTCCCACCGGCGGCGGTGGCGGCGGTGGCGGTGCCCGCGGTGCTGCCGGGATCGGCCTTCTTCTCCGCTTTGGCGGCCTTCTCGCCCTTGGCGGGCGGGGCGGCCGCTTCCGCGGCCTCCACGGGGGCCACCTGGAAGGCCTTGCGGGCCTTCGGAACCTTGACTGCCTTCTCGGCCTTGGACGCCTTTTCCGGCTTCTCCGCCTTCTCCGGCTTGTCGGCCTTGTCGGCCTTGTCGGCCTTGGCGGCCTTCGCCGCCTTGGCGGCGGTGGACTTCCCCGCCTCGGAAGGCTTCTCGGCCTTGTCGCCCTTGGGCGGCTTCGGGGTCTCCCCGGCGCCCGCGCCCTTGGCGGCCTTCGCGTCCTTAGGGGCCTTCGAGGCACCCGCGTTCTCGGCGGCCCCGGCCGCCCCCGCCGGCTTCCTGCTGTCCTTCTTGGCCACCGCTACCTACCTCGATCCGTCGACTCCATAAGATCCTCCACCACAACGCGGTGGACCGCGACGTGACGAAAGACCAGGCCGGGCGGGCCGGAGGGCGGTGCGGGCGGGCCGTAAGGCAGTACGGATCACTGCCATGGACCCGTCACCGCGAAGGTGGTTCCGGGCGTGTAAGCGTTCACGTACATCGTCCGGGCGTCCGGGGAGAAGGTGACCCCGGCGAACTCGCCCCACTCCGGCGCCCCCGGCTTCCCGATGTCGGCGGCGTTGCGGGCCATCGGGTACACCTCGCCGCCGGGGGTCACGCCGAAGACGTACTGCGCGCCGCCGCCGTCCTCGCACACCATCAGTCCGCCGTCGGGGGCCAGGCAGATGTTGTCGGGGGAGTCGCCGGGCAGCCGGACGTCGGCGGCCGGGCCGAAGACCACGTCCAGCCGGAGCCGCGCGCGCAGCGGGTCGTAGAACCACACCTGGCCGTGGTGGTCGGCGGGCGAGCCCTCGCGGGTGCGGGAGTAACTGGAGACGAAGTGGACGCCGCCGTCGCCCCAGTAGCAGCCTTCCAGCTTCTGGGCGTGGGTGATCCCGCCGGGGCCGAAGTCCTGGAGCCGGATCGGGGTTCCGGACGCGGACGGGTCCGGCACGGGCACCCACTCCACCGGGAACTCGGCCCCGGGCTCGTCCACCACCGCCAGGTTCGCCAGTCCGGGGACCCGCAGCGCCTCCAGCTCGCCGCCCGCGCGCAGGGAGCCGAGCCCGCCGAGGGGGCGGGCGGGCAAGAACCGGTAGAAGAGCCCGAAGGGTTCGGTGAAGGCGTCCTCCGTCTCGTAGACCACACCGCGGTGCGGGTCCACGGCGACGGCCTCGTGCGCGAAGCGGCCCATCGCGGTGAGCGGGACGGCGCCGGAGCGGTGCGGGTCGGCGGGGTCGACCTCGAAGACGTAGCCGTGGTCGCGGGTGTAGCCGGCGGTGCCGGCGCGGTCCTCGGTCTCCTCGCAGGACAGCCAGGTGTTCCAGGGGGTACGGCCGCCCGCGCAGTTGACGGCGGTGCCGGCGAGGGCGACGCGCTCGGCGGTGACCCGGCCGGCCGGGTCCAGGTCGAGGAGCGTGCAGCCGCCGAGGGCGTACGGGTCGTAGGTGAGCCCCTCGACGGGAGGGACCCGCAGGGCGGCGGTGGTGCGGTTCTCGTGGTTGCGCACCAGCCGGACGCGGCCACGCCCGGCGTCGAAGGCGGCCATGCCGTCGAAGTTGCCGGGGACGGTGCCCTCGCCCGAACGCAGCGGGTCGCCGGTGCGCGAGAGGACGCGGTACGTGAACCCGGCGGGCAGATCGAGGAGTCCGGCGGGGTCGGCCACGAGCGGGCCGTAGCCGCGGGTGGAGGCGGCCGTACCCCTCGCGCCGTTGCTGCGCGCGCCCGCGCCCGCTCCCGGTGCGGCTCCGGCGAAGAGGGCGCCGAGCGATCCCGCGAAGGAGATGGTGGCGGCCGCCATCAGACTGCGTCGGCTCAGGTTCATCGCAAACTCCGGGTGCGGGGGCGGTCTTCGACCGGCCCGTGGTACCACGCCGCCGCGCCGTCCTCGCCGCGCCGCGCGGGCGCCGGTCCCGGCCGGGGAGCGGGAGCCCGCTGCGCGGGGCCGTGCCCCTCCCCGCCCTTCCACCGTTCCCCGGGCTCTGCCCGGACCCCGCCGGGGCTCCGCCCCGGACCCCGCGCCTCGAACGCCGGCGGGGCTGGATTTGCCCGCAGGGCTGGATGTGGCCGCCCGGACCCCGCCGGGGCTCCGCCCCATGCTCCGCGCCTCGAACGCCGGCGGGGCTGGCTTTGCCCGCAGGGCCGGGCGGGCCGGGATCTGCCCGGGCGGGACCCATCGGCCCGCCCGGGCGGAGCGCAGAGGCTAGGCCAGCTTCGCGCTGAGGGTGATGGTCGTACCCGTCAGGGCCTGGCTGACCGGGCAGTTCTGCTTGGCGTCCTCGGCCGCGGCGACGAACGCGTCGTTGTCCAGGCCCGGCACCTCGCCCTCGACGGTGAGGTGGATCCCGGTGATGCCCTTGCCCGGCACGAAGGTGACGGCGGCCGAGGTCGTCAGCTTGGTCGGCGGGTTGCCCGCCTTCGCGAGACCGTTCGAGAAGGCCATGTTGAAGCAGCTCGAGTGCGCGGCGGCGATGAGCTCCTCCGGGCTGGTCCGCCCGTTCGCCTCCGCGTCGGTACGCGCGGGCCAGGAGACGGGGTAGCTGCCGAGGCCGGAGGAGTCGAGGGTGACCTCGCCCTTGCCTTCGAACAGGTCGCCTTCCCAGACGGCATGTGCATTGCGGGTAGCGCCAGCCATGGTGGATCCCTTCGCAGATGTGGAAACGGCCGGCCCGTGGAACGGCCCGGCGCCCCCAAACCTACTGGGACACCAGGGGCTTCGCGTCGCGTGCCAGCGCGGTGAGCCGCGAGATGGCGCGGAAGTACTTCTTGCGGTAGCCGCCGTTCAGCATCTCGTCACTGAACAGCCGGTCGAAGGGAACGCCCGCCGCCAGGACCGGGACCTCCCGGTCGTACAGCCGGTCGGCCAGGACCACCAGCCGCAGCGCCGTCGACTGGTCCGGAACCGGGCCGACATCGGTGAGGCAGACGGCCGTTATGCCGTCGGTCAGGGCCCCGTACCGGCTGGGGTGGACCCGCGCCAGGTGCTCCAGCAGCCCGGGGAAATCGTCGAGGCTCGCGCCCTCGGTGGCGTACGCCGCCTTCGTGACCTGCTCCTCGGAGAACGGCGCGGGAGCCTCGGGCAGGCCCCGGTGGCGGTAGTCCTGGCCGTCGATGCGCAGCGGGCGGAAGTGCGCGGACAGGCCCTGGATCTCCCGCAGGAAGTCGGCGGCGGCGAAGCGGCCCTCGCCGAGCTTGCCCGGCAGGGTGTTGGAGGTCGCGGCCAGCGCCACGCCCCGCTCGACCAGGCGGCTGAGCAGGGAAGAGACGAGGACGGTGTCGCCCGGGTCGTCGAGCTCGAACTCGTCGATGCACAGCAGGCGGTGTCCGCCGAGGGTCTGCACGGTCTGCTGGAAGCCGAGCGCGCCGACCAGGTTGGTCAGCTCGACGAAGGTGCCGAAGGCCTTGAGGGCCGGCTCGGCCGGGGTGGCGTGCCAGAGGGAGGCGAGCAGGTGGGTCTTGCCGACGCCGTAGCCGCCGTCGAGGTAGACCCCGCGGGGCCCGGTCGGAGCCGTGCTCTTCGGGGTCCTGGAGAACCAGCGCTTCTTGCCCGAGCCGCTCGCGTGCGCCCCTCCGAGGCCCGCGGCGAAGTCCGCGAGGACGGTGACGGCCTCGGACTGGCTGGGCTGCTGCGGGTCCGGGTCGTAGGTGTCGAAGCGCACCGCGTCGAAGCGGGGCGGTGGCACCATCTCGGCCACGAGCCGTTCGGCGGGCACCCGCGGCTCGCGGGCACACAGGGACCGCGGTCCCGCGTCGGCTATCGGGGGCCGCCCGGAGGCTGACGCTGAGGGCGAGAGAGAGGTTGACACAGCTCTTAACTCTACGGGGCGTGGCACACTGCACCGATGCGACGCCTGTTCCCTGTGACCGATCAGACATCAGCGGACCAGACCGACCGTGAATGGTCGCTGGACGAACTCGCCGAGGCGTACGAGTACCCCGAGCTCGGCCCGGACGGCCGCGGCCACTGGCTGCGGGCCAACATGGTCTCCACCCTGGACGGCGCGGCCCAGCACGACGGGCGTTCGCAGCCGATCTCCGGCGAGACGGACATGCGGATCTTCGGCACCCTGCGAGCCCTGGCCGATGTGATCGTCGTCGGTGCGGAAACGGTTCGCCAGGAGGGCTACCGCCCCGCGCGGGCCCGGGAGGCCTTCGCCGCCCGCCGCGAGGCGGCCGGTCAGGGGCCCGCCGCGGCCATCGCCGTGGTCTCGGCCGGCCTGGACCTGGACTTCTCGCTGCCGCTGTTCACCTCCCCGCTGGTGCCCACCCTGCTGCTCACCGGAGCCGCCGCCCCCGCCGACCGGGTCGCCGAGGCCGCGAAGGCCGGGGCGCAGGTGGTGGTGGCGGGCGACGGGGCGGCCGTGGACCCGGCCCGGGCCGTACGGGAGCTCGCGGACCGGGGGCTGCGCCGCCAGCTCACCGAGGGCGGGCCCCGGCTGCTGGGCCAGTTCGTGGCCGCGGACGCGCTGGACGAGCTGTGCCTGACGATCTCGCCGGTGCTCACGGCGGGTGACGCCCAGCGGATCTCGGGCGGTCCGTCCGTCACGGTTCCGCACCGGCTCGCACCGGCCTGCCTGCTGGAAGAGGCCGGGTTTCTGTTCACGCGTTACCGTCGGATCTGAAGAGAGGCGGAATTTGTCGTTCCGCTTAGCTTCCGCTGGGCACAGTAGTGGGCAGGTATAACCGCACAGGCCCCGTGCGACAGCGGGGCAGGATGGTTTCCGCAGGGGCCGGCCGGCCGGTCTCGGCCCACGAAGGAGAGGGCGTCCGTGTTCACGAGCGTATTGATGATCGAGCAGCCGCTGACCCCCGTCGACGTGGACTTCGTCACCACCCTCCACGGAGACGAGCAGGTCTCCTTCATCGTCCTCATGCAGCCCCGCGGCGACCGGGACCGGCTGCTGCGCGCCATCGACGACGTAGCGCTCGGTGAGCTTCCCGAGGCCATTCGCGAGGGAGACGAACCGGAGGGCGACGCGGCCCGCGGCCCCGCCGAACTGGCGATCGAGCATTCCCTCGCGTCCCTGCGGGCCAAGGGAGCCAAGGCCGTCGGGCAGATCGTCGAAGACCACCCGCTCGACAAGCTGAAGGCGGTGGTGGCCGAAACCAACGCCGACGAGGTGATCGTGCTGACCGCCCCGCACTACGTCGAGGAGTTCTTCCACCGGGACTGGGCCTCGCGGGCGCGCCACAAGGTCGGCGTTCCGGTGCTCAAGCTCTTCGCCCACAAGGAATAGGGTGGAGGCGGCCGGACCGCGCATCCCCGTAGTGAGCGCATCCGGCTGCCGTACGTACGCACTCGATCCTGGAGCTACCTGAATGAAGCCCGGCCTGCCGACCGCCATGGAACGGCCCCACTTCATCGGCATCGGCGGCGCCGGCATGTCCGGCATCGCGAAGATCCTGGCCCAGCGCGGCGCCAAGGTGGCCGGCAGCGACGCCCGTGACTCCGAGACCGCCCAGGCGCTGCGCGCCCACGGCGCCACGGTCCACATCGGGCACGCCGCCGGTCACCTCGCCGACGACGCCACCTGCGTGGTCGTCTCCAGCGCCATCCGCGCCGACAACCCGGAGCTGGCCCGCGCCGCCGAGCTCGGCATCCCCGTCGTGCACCGTTCCGACGCCCTGGCCGGGCTGATGGACGGCCTGCGGCCGATCGCCGTCGCCGGCACCCACGGCAAGACCACCACCACCTCGATGCTGGCCGTCTCCCTCTCGGCGCTGGGCCTGGACCCCTCGTACGCCATCGGCGGCGACCTGGACGCCCCCGGCTCCAACGCCCACCACGGCGAGGGCGACATCTTCGTGGCCGAGGCGGACGAGAGCGACCGCAGCTTCCACAAGTACACGCCGCAGGTCGCGATCATCCTCAACGCCGAGCTCGACCACCACGCGAACTACGCGTCGATGGACGAGATCTACGCGTCCTTCGAGACCTTCGTCGGCAAGATTCCGGCCGGCGGCACCCTGGTCATCGCCCACGGCCAGGCGGGCGCGGCCGAGATCGCCGGGCGCGTCAGCGGCAATCCCGATCTGACGGTCGTCACGTACGGCGAGGAGCCCACCGCCGACGTCCAGATCACCAAGATCACCCCGCGCGGGCTGACCAGCGAGGTCACCGTCGTCATCGACGGGCGGATGCTCACCTTCACCGTCTCCGTGCCCGGCCGCCACTACGCTCACAACGCCGTCGCGGCCCTCGCCGCCGGTGTCGCGCTCGGCATTCCGGCGCACAACCTGGCCTCCGCCCTCGGCAAGTACACCGGGGTCAAGCGCCGCCTCCAGCTCAAGGGCGAGGCCGCCGGGGTCCAGGTCATCGACTCCTACGCGCACCACCCCACCGAGATGACCGCCGACCTGGAGGCCATCCGCGGCGCCGCCGCCGGGGACTCCCGCATCCTGGTCGTCTTCCAGCCGCACCTCTTCTCCCGCACCCAGGAACTCGGCAAGGAGATGGGCCAGGCCCTCGCCCTCGCCGACGCCTCGGTCGTCCTCGACATCTACCCGGCCCGCGAGGACCCGATCCCGGGGATCACCAGCGAGATCATCCTCGACGCCGCCCGCGCCGCCGGGGCCGACGTCACCCCCGAGCACTCCAAGGAAGCCGTCGCGGACGTCATCGCGGGAATGGCCAAGCCCGGCGATCTCGTTCTCACCATGGGTGCGGGCGACGTCACGGACCTGGGGCCGGCCATCCTGGCCCGTCTGTCGAACTGACGGCTCTGGGAAGAGCGGGAAAACGGGAGATCAGTCATGTCGTACGAGGTAGAGAAGACGGACGAGCAGTGGCAGGCGGAGCTGACGCCGTCCGAGTACCAGGTACTGCGCCTCGCCGGAACCGAGCCCGCCTTCCGCGGTGAGTACACGGACACCAAGACCGAGGGCGTCTACAGCTGCCGCGGCTGCGGCTCCGAACTGTTCCGCTCCACGGAGAAGTTCGAGTCGCACTGCGGCTGGCCGTCCTTCTACGACCCGAAGGACTCCGACGCGGTCGAACTGAAGGCGGACGTCGCCCACGGCATGGTCCGCACCGAGGTGCTGTGCGCGAAGTGCGGCTCCCACCTGGGCCACGTCTTCGAGGGCGAGGGCTACCCGACCCCCACGGACCAGCGCTACTGCATCAACTCCATCTCCCTGCGCCTCACCCCCGCGGCAGCCGCCGAGGGCTGACCGGGACCGCGGACCCGCTTCCGGAAGGGAGCGGGTCCGTCCCGGAACGGGCCGCGCGAAATCGGGTCCGTCCGGTTCGGCGCAGCAGGTCAGCCAGTTCGGCGAGCCATGCGCCGGGACCGCTGGGGGCGGGCGGATCCACCTCCATGCCGAGCTCCGCCAGCGCGACCGCGTAGTCCGACTCGTCCAGCGGCAGGGACAGCAGGTCGTGCAGCTCGCCCGAGAGCTGGGCGACCAGGCCCGGATCCGTGCCGTCGGGGTAGTCCCGCAGGGCCGCCCCGTGGTCCTCGAACTCGTCCGGCCTGTCCTGGGAGAACCAGCCGCCGAGCAACTGCCCGAGTTCCGGGAACCGGGCGTGCCACTCCCAGCGGGTCCGCGGGGTGGCGGGAGCCGGGGCCGCGCCCGTCTCCACGCTCTCCTTGAGCCGGTCCGCCAACCGCAGCAGCCAGTCCTGGATCTCGTTGTCGGGCAGCCCGACGTCCGGTACGGGGTAGAACTCGCCGAGGCGCAGCCACCGCCCGGTATGCCCGCGACCCGCCAGTACTCGGAGTGGGTCTCGGTGTTCACGTGGAGGACCCGCCGCGCTCCACCGGCTCCACGAGGACGGCAGCCCCCGCGTCGCCGAAGGTGTGGCCCGCGAAGCCGGCGCGGAACTCGGCGAAGTCGGCGGGCGCCGTCCGCACGGCCCGGCTCGGGGTCTCCCCGGTGACCACCAGGGCCCGCCGGGCCCGGCCGGCGAGGATCTCGGCACGTCCTCACCATGACGCGCCGTCCGGGCCCGGTCCTGAATACGGATGCTCATCCCGCCCGCCGACCGGGTGAGTATCCGCGGCCGCCGCGCCGCCGCACGGGGACGACGGCGCTGAAGGGAAGTGGCGCGTGGGGCATGAACCGTCTGACGAGGTATTCCGTTCTCCAGGTGTACGGCCCACTGTCATTCAAGCAATGCCGACCGGTACCCCGGGGCCGCTGTCCTTGGGGCGCCCATCGACATCCCCCGCACCCGTCTCACCCGCAGAGGTCGTTCTCCATGACTGAATTGAATCGGCGCAGGTTCCTGCAGATCGCCGGTGGCGCCGCCGCCGTCACGATGCTGAACGAGAGCATCGCGCGGGCCGCCGCCATTTCGGCCCAGGGCAGTACCGGCACCATCCAGGACATCGAGCACATCGTCGTCCTCATGCAGGAGAACCGTTCCTTCGACCACTATTTCGGTGCGATGAAGGGGGTCCGCGGGTTCGGGGACCCGCGGCCGGTCGTCCAGGACAACGGCAAGTCCGTCTTCCACCAGTCCAACGGCACGAAGGACATCCTGCCCTTCAACCCGCAGATCAACGACCTCGGCATGCAGTTCCTGACGGGGCTGAACCACGACTGGGCCGGCGGCCACCAGGCCTACAACAACGGCAAGTACGACAAGTGGGTCCCGGCCAAGACGGCCACGACCATGGCGTACATGACCCGGAACGACATCCCGTTCCACTACGCGCTCGCCGACGCCTTCACGGTGTGCGACGCCTACCACTGCTCCTTCATCGGTGCCACCGACCCCAACCGCTACTACATGTGGACGGGTTACACGGGCAACGACGGAGCGGGCGGCGGCCCGGTCCTCGGCAACCAGGAAGCCGGCTACGGCTGGAAGACCTACCCCGAGCGCCTGGAGTCGGCCGGAGTCTCCTGGAAGGTCTACCAGGACATCGGCGACGGCCTGAACGCCGCCGGATCCTGGGGCTGGATCAACGACGCCTTCCGCGGAAACTACGGCGACAACTCGCTGCTGTACTTCAACACCTACCGCAACGCCCAGCCCGGCAGCGCCCTGTACGAGAAGGCCCGGACCGGCACCAACGTCAAGGCGGGCGGCACCTACTTCGACAAGCTGCGCGCGGACGTCGTGAACGGAACCCTCCCGCAGGTCTCCTGGATAGCCGCCCCCGAGGCCTTCAGCGAGCACTCCAACTGGCCGACGAACTTCGGCGCCTGGTACATCTCGCAGGTCCTGGACTCGCTGACCGCGAACCCCGACGTGTGGGCGAAGACGGCCCTCTTCATCACCTACGACGAGAACGACGGCTTCTTCGACCACGTCGTCCCGCCGTACCCGCCCACGTCCTCGGCCTGGGGCCTGTCCACGGCGAGCGTCACCGGCGACCTGTACACCGGAGGCGTCTCCGGCTACGCGGCCGGCCCGTACGGCCTCGGCCCCCGCGTCCCGATGATCGTGGTCTCCCCGTGGAGCAAGGGCGGCTACGTCTGCTCCGAGACCTTCGACCACACCTCGGTGATCCGCTTCATGGAGAAGCGCTTCGGCGTGCAGGAGCCCAACATCTCCCCGTGGCGCCGCGCGGTCTGCGGAGACCTGACCTCGGCCTTCGACTTCACCCGGGCCGACTCCGCGCCCGCCGCCCTGCCGTCCACCGCCTCGTACGTACCGCCGGACAAGAACCGCCACGCGTCCTACAACCCGGCCCCGCCCGCGACGGGCACCCTGCCCAAGCAGGAAGCCGGCTCCAAGCCGACGCGCGCCCTGGGCTACGCCCCGTACGTGGACGGCAAGGCCGCCGTCTCCACGGGCAAGTTCACCCTGACCTTCTCCTCCGGTCCGACCCTCGGCGCCCACTTCCACAGCACCTCGGGCAACCGTACGGACGGCCCGTGGCCCTACACGGTCGAGGCGGGCAAGACCCTGTCGGACACCTGGAGCACGAGCGCCTCCACCGGCAACCAGATCAACCTCTCGGTCTGGGGCCCGAACGGCTTCCTGCGCACCTGGAAGGGCCCGGCGAAGAAGGCCGGCCCCGAGGCCACGGCCCGCCACTCCGCGTCCACCGGCAACCTGGTGCTGTCCCTGACCAACGGGGGCACGGCGGCCGTCAACCTGACCGTCACCAACGCCTACGGCGGCGCGGCCCAGGTCGTGCGCGTCGCGGCGGGCGCCACCGTCGCGCACACCGTGTCGCTGTCCGGCACGGCCCGCTGGTACGACGTCACCGTCGTCTCCGACGCCGACACCACCTTCCTGCGCCGCTTCGCCGGCCACGTGGAGACGGGCGCGGCCGGAGTCTCGGACCCGGCGATCAAGACCGTCTGACCGTTCCCGTACGGGTGGATCCGCTCGCTTTCGGCGCCCGCGAAGTCAACGCTTGCGTGAGCTTCGCGGGCGCCGCATCGCGGAGGGGCGAACGGCGAGACCGACCTGACGGCGGAGTACCGGCCGTACGGTGTGATGGCAGGTGCGGTGGGCAGAACGTACGGCGGCAATTCTTTCCGCCCCGTCACCGAGGGAGAACGCATGGCCATCGCCCACCGCAGGACCGGCACCGGCCCCGTCCGCGTCATCGTGCTGCACGACTGGTTCGGCACGTCCGCCAACTGGGGCTCCGTACTGGACCACCTGGACCCGCGGGAGTTCTCGTACGCCTTCCTCGACTACCGCGGCTACGGCGACCGCAGGGACGTTCCCGGCCGGTACGCGCTCCCCGAGATCGCCGACGACGTCCTCGCGCTCGCCGACGAGCTCGGCTGGGACACCTTCTCCCTCCTCGGCCACTCCATGGGCGGCAAGGCCATGCAGCAGGTCCTCGCGCGCGCCCCGGAGCGGGTCGAGAAGCTGATCGGCGTCAACCCGGTCCCCGCCGGCCCCTACGAGATGGACGACGCCACCCACGACCTCTTCTACGGGGCCGCCGCCGACCCGGAGAACCGCCGCGCCATCCTCGACATCGTCACCGGCCGCCGCGCGAGCCCGTACTGGCTGGAGCGGATGGTCGCGCACTCCCTCGATGTGTCCCTGCAGGAGGCCTTCGCCGCGTACCTCGCGAGCTGGCAGCCGCTCGACCTGTCCGCCGCCGTGAAGGGCAGCACCGTCCCGGTGCTGGTCCTCGTCGGCGAGTACGACCTCGCGCTCACGGTGGACTTCATGCGGGGCACCTGGCAGGTCTCGTACCCGAACTGCCGCATCCAGCCGCTGCCCGGCGCCGGCCACTACCCGCCGCACGAGACCCCGGTCGCCTTCGCCACCGAGGTGGAGGCCTTCCTGCGCGGGTAGGCCGTCCGGGCCCGGCGCCGTCCCCCCCGTCAGTGCGGGCTCAGCCGGCCCGCCAGCCACTCCAGGGCGGACGGGACCTCGCGCGCCCAGGTCTCGTAGTTGCGCGCGGCCCGCGTCGCCGCCGAACAGGTCGCCGGTGCCGGCGTCCCGCACGGCCGCGTACGGGGCCGACAGCGCGGCCGCCGCCCGGTAGGCGTCCGGCGTGCGCAGGGCCAGCTTCAGCGCGCAGTAGCCGCCCACCGAATTGTCCATCACGCCCCACCCCCGGGCATCCCGGGCGAGGCCGTAGTGCGAGGAGACCGCCGCCGCGCCGGGGCACCGCCGATGTCCCATTTCATGCGGTTGATCCTGCCGCGCCGCCCCGGCGGGGAACGAAAAAACCCGTGGGGGTCACGAGGAAAACTCGCGACCCCCACGGGATCAATAGGGTGAGTGACGGGACTTGAACCCGCGGCCACCTGGACCACAACCAGGTGCTCTACCAACTGAGCTACACCCACCACGAAGGGCGGCGGACCGCCCGTTCGATGTGCAAGCACAGCATAGCTGATCAGCGGGGTGCTCCCGCGACGCCTTTTCCGGCGGCCCGGCCCGGCCCGGGTCCGGGTGGGGCGCAGGCAACCCCGGGCCCCGGATCCCCCTCCCTATCCGTATGGGACCCAACCGACTGACCGGCCTCGACGCGGCCCGCGGCATCGCCGTCCTCGGCATGTTCGCCGTGCACGTCGGCCCGCCGCCCGTGCCCGAGGGCCCCGGCTGGCTGCTCGTCGCCGCCGACGGCCGGGCACCGGCCGTCTTCACGCTCATCGCCGGCTTCTCCCTCGCGCTCGCCCGCTCCCGCGCCGCCGGCCCGCCGCCCCTGCGGGCCACCCTGACCCGCTGCGCGATCCTCGGCGCGCTCGGCCTGGGCCTCGCCGCGCTCTCGCCCGGCATCCTCGTGATCCTGTCCTTCTACGCCGTCTACTTCCTGGCCGCAGAACCCTTCACCCGGCTGCGCACCCGCACCCTGGCAGTCGTCGCGGGCGCCTCGGTGGTGCTCGGCCCGGTCCTCTCGTACCTCCTGGGCCCGGCCCTCGGACTGCGCACCGCGGGGCGCGGCGCCACCCCGCTCCCCGCCGACCTGGCGAGCTGGGCGGGGGCCGGCGGGATGCTGCGGGACCTGCTGCTCTCGGGCGCCTACCCGCTGCTCACCTACTTCCCGTACGTCCTGGCCGGCATGGCCCTGGGCCGCCTCGCCGACCTGCGGAGCCGGCGCTCGCTATGGATGCTGACCGGCTACGGGGCGGCGGCCGCCCTCGCCGGCTACGGGGCCTCCTGGCTCGCGCTGGGACCCGGCGGCCGGCGCGGGCCGCTGCTGGAGGCCGTCGCACGGGAACACCCCTGGGCCGCGGCGGAGCCCGACCCGGTCGCGGCCGTGCTGGGGGAGCAGTTCGGCGCCGTCCCCAGCACCTCCTGGGACTGGCTGCTGGTGGCCGGCCCCTACAGCCAGACCCCGCTGGAGACCCTCGGCAACTCCGGGGTCGGGGCGGCCCTCATAGGCCTTCTCGCGCTGGCCGCGCACCGCGCGGGCCGGGCGGTGACGCGACTGCTGCGGCCGCTCGCCGCCGTCGGGGCGATGGCCCTCACGGTGTACGTGGTGCACGCGCTCGCGCTGGCGGTGTTCCCGCGGGGCTGGAGCGGGTGGGAGGTGCTGGGCGGCTTCTCGGGCGCCGCGGTGATCGGCTGCCTGGCCTGGGCCCACTTCCTGCGCGGTACGGAGCTGCGGCGGGGGCCGCTGGAGTGGGCGCTGCGGGCGGCGACCCCGGCGTGACGCGAAGCCCGGCCCCGCGCAGCGGGCCGCGTGGGGTGGGGTCGGGGTGATCGGCGCGGCCCCCTGCCGTCCGGGGGTGGGGCGCGGCAGGATCGGAGTCATGGACCATGACTCCGATCCCTTCACGGCCGCCGACTACGCCGCCCGGATGGCCGCCGCCGCGCAGGCCGCCGCCGACGCGGGGCTGGCAGGCCTGCTGGTCGCCCCCGGGCCCGACCTGGCCCACCTCACCGGGTACCGGCCCGTCGACACCGAGCGGATGACCCTGCTCGTCCTCGCCGCCGGGCAGGACCCCGTCCTCGTCGTCCCCGCATTGGAAGCCCCCGACGCGGCGAAGTCCCCCGGCGCGGGCGCCCTGACCCTGCGGGACTGGGCCGACGGGAAGAACCCGTACACCGTGACCTCGCCGCTGCTCGACGTGACCGGCCGCTTCGGGGTCAGCGACAACACCTGGGCCCTGCACCTGCTGGGCCTGCAACGGGAGTTGCCGGACACCTCGTACGCCGCGCTGAGCGATGCGCTGCCGATGCTGCGCGCGGTCAAGGACGGGCGCGAGCTGGCCCGGCTCGCGGCGGCCGGCGAGGCGGCGGACGCCGCGTACGCGCAGATCCTCCATGTCCCCTTCGCCGGGCGCCGGGAGAGCGACGTCGCCGCCGACCTGGACGCGCTGCTGCGCGTGCACGGCCACTCCCAGGTGGACTTCACCGTCGTCGGCTCCGGCCCGAACGGCGCCAACCCGCACCACGAAGCCGGTGACCGGGTCATCCAGCACGGGGACATGGTGGTCCTCGACTTCGGTGGCCTCAAGCACGGCTACGGCTCCGACATCTCCCGTACCGTCCACGTCGGCGAGCCCACCGAGGAGGAGCAGCGCGTCCACGACATCGTCCGCGAGGCCCAGTTGGCGGGCGTGGCGGCGGCCCGGCCGGGAGCCGCCTGCCAGGACGTGGACCGGGCGGCGCGCGCGGTGATCACCGAGTTCGGCTACGGCGAGCAGTTCATCCACCGCACGGGCCACGGCATCGGAGTCACCACGCACGAGCCGCCGTACATGGTGGAAGGGGAGGAGCAGCCCCTCGTCCCCGGCATGTGCTTCTCCGTGGAGCCGGGGATCTACCTCCCGGGGCGGTTCGGGGTCCGCATCGAGGACATCATCACGGTCACCGCGAACGGCTGCCGCAGCTTCAACAACGCCTCCCGGGAGCTGGCCCTCGTGGAGTAGGCGGCCGGCGGCGGGAGGGCGCCTCCTCGCCGGGGCTCAGGCCCCGGCGAGGACCAGGCGGTAGCCGTAGTCGACGCTCTCCCGCTCCAGCAGGCCGGCGTGGCGGCGCTGCCACGCCCCCGACCGCAGGTCCTCGCGCAGTCGGGCGACCGCCGGTTCCACCACGGAGGCCGGCAGGCTCGCGAAGGTGGAGCTGGCGGCCCGTACGGCCGGGTCGAGGTAGGACTCGGGCCGGCGCCAGAAGGCGGCACGGAACCCGTCGGTGAAATCGTGCGGGACGGGGAAGGGCACCACGGTGTGCGCGTCCAGCTCCCCGGTCACCACGGACAGCGGGACGAAGCTGGAGCGCTCCCGCTCCCCGATCTGCGGCAGGTACTCCTCGAAGAACCACAGCTCCGTGCTGTGTTCCGGATCCCAGGTGAAGACGGCCTGGCGCCGGGACACCCGCCGCAGCTCCGCCAGCCCGCGCGCGGGGTCCGGCCAGTGGTGGACGGTCATCACCGCCATCGCCGCGTCGAACTGCCCCTCCTCGAAGGGAAGTTCCTCCGCCCCGGCCTTGACCTTGCGGGTACCAGGGTGCTGGTCGAGCATGACCTGGGACGGGTCCACGGCGGTCACCTCGCGGTCCTCCGGTTCGTACGAACCGGCGCCCGCCCCGACGTTGACCACCGTCCGGGCGTCCCCCAGGGCGCCCGCGATCAGCGAGGCGAGCCGCGGATCAGGCTGCCGGATCTCCCGGTAACCCACCCCGATCCGGTCGTACTTGGCCGTGTGCCCGCGGCCGGTCGCGGAGGAATCGATCTTCATGGGGCCCACCTCATCAGACGGTCCCGGGTCGCCGCGACCGGGTTTACAGGCCCAGCACCACCGCCGATTCGGCCGGTACGTGGACTCGCCCGTCGGCGTCGGGATGCTCCACGGGCAGCCAGGCGGCCAGCACCCGGACCCCGTTGCGGCCGAGTGCGACGGTGACCGGCTCCCCGGAGAGGTTCACCACCACGCGGACGTCGCCCCGGCGGAACGTCAGCCAGCGGCGCTCCTCGTCATGGGCGATCCGCAGCGCCGCCAGATCGGGATCCCGCAGGTCGGAGTGGGTGCGGCGGAGTGTGATCAGGGTGCGGTACCAGTCCAGCAGCCGGGCGTGGGACCCCCCGCCCGGCTCGGCCCAGTCGAGGCAGGAGCGGTCCCGGGTGGCCGGGTCCTGGGGGTCGGGGATCTCCTCCGCCTTCCAGCCGTGCTCCGCGAACTCCCGCCGCCGGCCCGCCCGTACGGCCTCGGCGAGCTCCTCGTCGGGATGGTCGGTGAAGTACTGCCACGGGGTGCCGGCGCCCCACTCCTCGCCCATGAACAGCATCGGCACGAAGGGCCCCGTCAGCGCCACCGTCGCCGCGCACGCCAGCAGCCCGGGGGACAGGGAGGCCGCGAGCCGGTCGCCCAGCGCGCGGTTGCCGATCTGGTCGTGGGTCTGGGTGTAGCCGAGGAAGCGGTGCGCCGGGGTGCGGCCCCGGTCCACCGCCCGGCCGTGGTGGCGGCCCCGGAAGGAGGACCAGGTCCCGTCGTGGAAGAAGGCCCGGGTCATGGTCTTGGCCAGCGCCCCGAGCGGGGCCTCGGCGAAGTCCGCGTAGTAGGCCTGGGATTCACCGGTCAGCGCGCAGTGCAGGGCGTGGTGGAAGTCGTCGTTCCACTGTGCGTGCAGGCCCAGGCCCCCGGCGGCGCGCGGGGTCGTGGTGCGCGGATCGCAGCGGTCGGACTCCGCGATCAGGAACAGCGGCCGGCCCGTCTCGGCGGCCAGTTCGTCCACCGCCGCGGACAGCTCCTCCAGGAAGGTCAGCGCCCGGTCGTCGGCGAGCGCGTGCACCGCGTCCAGGCGCAGCCCGTCGATCCGGTAGTCGCGCAGCCAGGCCAGCGCGCTGCCCAGGAAGTACGCGCGGACCTCGTCGGAGCCGGGCGCGTCCAGGTTCACCGCCGCGCCCCAGGGGGTGTGGTGGGTCTCCGTGAAGTACGGGCCGAAGACGGGGAGGTGGTTGCCGGAGGGGCCGAGGTGGTTGTGGACCACGTCCAGCACCACGCCGAGCCCGGCGGCGTGCGCGGCCTCCACGAACCGGACCAGCCCGGCCGGGCCCCCGTACGGCTCGTGCACCGCCCAGGGCGCGACCCCGTCGTACCCCCAGCCGTGCCGCCCGGGGAAGGAGCAGACCGGCATCAGCTCGACGTGCGTGATGCCGAGGGCGGTGAGGTGGCCGAGGCGGGCGGCGGCCGCGTCGAAGGTGCCCTCGGGGGTGAAGGTGCCGATGTGCAGCTCGTACAGGACGGCGTCCTGGAGCGGCACCCGGGGCGAGGGGGCCGGCTCGCCGGGGGAGAGGGCGGCGAAGTCGACCACGGCCGAGATCCCGTCGGGGCCGTCCGGCAGGCGCCGCCCGCGCGGATCGGGCCGTACGGGGCGTACGTGGTCCGGGTGATGCAGGTGGTCCGGGTGCTCCGCGTGCTGCCCGGGGTGGACCGGGTCGCGCGGATCGTCCCCGGGAAAGAGCGTCTCCGGGCCGCCGCCCAGCTGGAACCCGTACCGGGATCCGTCGGCGGCCGGGGCCTCGGCGACCCACCAGCCGGCGCGCTCCGGATCGGGCGCCATCGTGTACGCGGCCCCGTCGAGCCGCAGTACGACCCGGTCTGTCAGCGGTGCCCACACCTCGAACTGCACGGACGGTCCCCTCGTCTGGCGGCGGTACCCCAACCTGCGTGTCCGGGCCATCATCTCCGGCCGGGCGCGGGAGTTCTGGACACTCTGCCCTCGACAGGCCGACAATCACCTGGTGACGTCGAGTTTCGAGTTCCCTCCCTTCCCCGCCCCGCGGCTCTCCGATGCCGAGCGCGACCGTGCCCTGGGCCAGCTCAGGGAGGGCGCCGCCGTCGGGAAACTGTCGCACGACACCTTCCTGCGCCGCATGGAACTCGCCCTCGTCGCCCGCCGCTCCGAGGACCTCGCCGTACTCACGGCGGACCTGGAGGGCAGGGAGACGGGGGAGAGCCCGTGGACCCGGCGGCTGTTCGGCTGGGTGGGGCGGGTCTCGGCGGTGTCCGTGGGGGTGCGCAGGGCGTGGGCCGTGGAGAAGCTGCCCCCGCTGCTCCTCCCGCACCCGAGCGCCGGACCGCTGCGGATCGGCCGCGACCCGGGCAACGGGCTGCGCCTGAGCCACGAGACGGTCTCGCGGGCCCACGCGGAACTGGGCATCCGGGACGGGGTCTGGGTGGTGCGGGACCTCGGCTCGACGAACGGGACCACGGTCAACGGGCGCCGGGTGACGGGCTCGGCGGTGGTGCGGGACGGTGACCAGATCGGCTTCGGCCGGATGAGCTTCCGGCTGACGGGCGGCTGAGGAGCCGGGGCCCGGGCTGCGGGGCTGCGGGGCCGGGCCGGGGCCCGGGTGGCGTCCGGACGCGCGTCGTGCGGAGGATGACTTCCATGGAACACACGTCTGCCGCCCCCGTCGTACGGCCCGCGCGCCCCGAGGACCTGACCCGCCTGGTCGAGCTCATGCGCGAGCACATGGTGTACGAGAGGTCCGCGCCCCGTCCGGCCGGTCTCGGCGACCGGCTCGGCCCGCAGTTGTTCGCCGCGGGGGCCCGGCTGTGGGTGCTGCTGGCCGAGACCCCGCGGGGCGAGGTCGCCGGGTACGCGGCCTGCTCGGCCGAGTTCTCCTTCTGGGAGGCCCGCCACTACCTCCACATGGACTGCCTCTACCTGGCCGAGGAGGCCCGCGGACACGGCCTCGGCGCCGCGCTCGTGGACGGGGTGGCCGCGCTCGCCCGCGAGCTGGGCCTCGGCCACGTCGAGTGGCAGACGCCCGACTGGAACGAGGGCGCGATCCGCTTCTACGACCGGCTCGGGGCCACCGGCAAGCCGAAGCTCCGGTACGCCCTGCCGGTGGAGTAGGCGGCGCGCACCCCCCGCCTACGGGCTCCCCCCGCCTACCGGCCAGCCGCCACGAGCCGGTCGTAGGCGGCCAGGACGACCCGGGACTGGTGTTCCACCTGCGTGGCCACCGGGACCCAGCGTGCCTGGAAGCGGTCCGCGAACTCCTCGCACCACCCCGTGACGAGCCGGTCCACGGCCGGCGCCGTCGGGTGCCCCTCGGCGCGCAGCACCCGGAGCAGCATCGCGGCGGCGCGCAGCGAGAGCCTGCGGCCGAAGGCGTCGATGCTGCCGATGTACGCCGCCGTCGCCTCGGCGGGGGCGCCGGGGCCCGTCCACTCGGCGGTGATCCGGGGGATCAGCGCGAGCGTCCAGTCCACCGCGCGCAGCAGGGCCGCGGCGGCCGGATCCGTACCGCCGGCCGCGCCCTCCCGCAGGGCCGCCACCCGCGCGGCGTCGGCGGTGAGCCGGCCGGCCAGGATGCGCAGGGCGGCGCGGGGGTCGGGGTGCGGGGCCGGGTCGTCCACCAGGTCCGAGGCCCACATGGGGACTTCGACGATCGCGGTCGTGCCGGCGTGGCGGTGGGCGTGGTACCAGGTGCTGAGCCGGGTGTCCTCGGGGTGGAGCGGCCCGTCGGCCGTGGTCCCGGGCTGGGGCATCACGAAGATCCCCGCCCCCGGCGAGGGCCAGCCCGAGGCGTCCGAGGCGCTGGTCTCCACGGGGATGCGCAGGTCGGCGGCCGATTTGCCGAAGGGCTCGGCGAGACCGGGTATGTCCCGGGTCAGCTGCACCCAGGAGCCGCCGAGGTCGGTTCCGTGCAGGGAGACCTGGAGGGCGGGCCGGAGTTCGTCGATGAGCCGGGTCAGGGCGAGGGTCTCCGGCGGGAGGCGGTCCGGGGGCAGTAAAGACGGCGCCCACTCGGGCTGTTCGGGACCGGGCGGCCGGAAGAAGTTCCGGTGGTAGTCGAGCAGGGAGTACGGGCGGGGCGTGCGGTGCAGGGCCGCGCCGTCGGGGTCGGCGCAGAGCAGGAAGTGCCAGGTCGCCGTGGCCGTGGCCGTGGCCGGGGCGGCGGATACGCGGATCAGGTGCCGGGCGAGCGCGAGGGCGGTGGCCCCGCCCACGGGCTCGTTGGCGTGGGCGCCGGCGACGACGAGCACGTTCGGAGCGGCCGTGGCACCGGCCGTGGCACCGGTCAGGGCAGCGGTCGAGCCACTGGTCATGGCAGCGGCCGTGGCACCGGTCGTGGCCATCGCCGTGGAGCCCACGGAGAGCAGCCACAGGGGCTCCCCGGCCCGGGACGCGCCGATCCGGCGGAGCGTGGCCAGGCCGGGGTGTTCATCGGCCAGGGCGCGGGCGGCCAGGGCCAGTTCGTGGGGAGTGGGGTAGCACATGTCACGGATGAGGGTCACAGGTGATCCCCTTCCCGCCACGAGCCCGCCCTAGCCGTGTTCGGGCGCCGCGGGCGCACGGCACCGCCGTACCGCCGCCCGCGACCCGATCCGTTTAGCAGTAGCTCCAGCTTCCGCTGACGTAGTTCAGGTTGTCCGAGGACATGTAGCCCTTGGTCTCGGTACCGGCGACCCGGCCGTAGAACCACAGCACGCCCGAGTCGGGGTTGACGGCCCCGCACCAGACGTAGAAGACGGTGCCGGTGCTCACCGAGCGGACGTTGCTGCAGACCGAACCGATGCCGCTCTTGAGGTTGTACGTCCCCTTGAGCGTGGTCTTGAGGCTGGAGTTGTTGGGCGTGGCCGAGTACCAACAGCTCGCGTTCGCCGCCGCCTGTGCCGAGGTCGCCGATGCGATGCCGGATACGCCCGTCAGCATCGCGGTGGCCGCGAGCACGATGCCTGCCCTGCGCTTGATCTGCTTCATTCCCATGGTGACTCCTTCAGAGGACGCATCAGTGGTGAGCGGAACGGGGCAGACGATCGCAACGGCGTCCGGGCCCGGTCTTGTACAAACCGGCTGCCGGGCCTCCGATGGCCGAGAAGGGTCTGTTCGGCGGCGACAACCGGACGGCGGGACGTCCCGAAGGCGCCGGTGAGGCTAGGTACGGTCCTCCCGCAGCAGGACGGCGACCGGCGAGGCGTCGGCGAGGAGCTCCGCGAGGCGCAGCTCGCCTTCGTACGCCGCTCCGTGCGTCGCTCCGTGCGCCGCCCGCGCGGCCTCGGCGGTCCCACCGGTCCCACCGGCCCCGGCGCCCGTCGCGCCCAGGAGCCGCAGCCGCCGCCAGCGTCCCGGCGGCAGGGGCAGGGTGGTGTTCCGCCAGCCGCCGGCCCCGGCCAGTCCGTGCGACAGGCGGGTGGCCACCGCCACCAGGCCGGCCGAGCGGGCGAAGGCCACGCAGTGCTCCGCCGCCGGGCCCCGGGCGATCAGCGGGGCGTAGCCCGTGAACAGGCCGGGCTCGCTCCGCCGCAGCCGCAGCAGGGCGGCGGTGAGGGCGAGCTTCTCCTCGGCCGTACCGGAGGGCGCGGCCCCCGCGTCCAGTCGGGCCAGGGTCTCCCGGGGGAAGACGGCGGGCCGCCGGTTGTCCGGGTCGACCAGGGCCCGGTACTCCGTCTCGGAGCCCTGGTAGACCTCCGGGACCCCGGGCATCGCCAGGTGCAGCAGCGCCCCGCCGAGCAGGTTGGCGCGGGCCGCCGCCGCCAGGGCGCCGGCCGGCTCCGGGGCGGCCTCCGGGAGGTGCTCCGGGACCGTGGCCTCGTACGCGGGGTCCTGCTCGGTCCAGGTGGTGTGCAGGGCGGCTTCGCGGACGGCCTTGAGCAGGGCCTGGGCGAGCCGGTCGGCGCGTTCCGGGGCGGCGCCGTCGGCCCCGAGTCCGAACGCCGTCTGCCAGGCCACCCAGGCGAGTTGGGGATCCGCCCCGGCCGGCGCCGGTACGGACTCCGGGTCCTGCGAGAGCGCGGAGATCCGTGCCCGGACGTCCGCGCTGCGCTTCGTGTCGTGCGTGGTCAGCACCGTCCCGGAGCGGGGCCACAGCCTGGCCCGCTCGGCGCCGTAGGCGTGGAACTCCGCCACCGTGACGGCCGGAGCCCCCGGATCCCCGCCCACCTCGGTGGCCGACAGCAGCGGGGCGTACCGGTAGAAGGCCCTGTCCTCAAGGGACTTGGCGCGCAGGGCCGCCGATGTCTGGGCGAAGCGGGCCGCGAAGGCCGGGTCCCGCAGCAGGAGTTCGCGTACGCCCGCCACCGGGGCCGCGCCGGCCTCCGCGGCGGCCCGCTCCAGGGCCCCGGGGGCGAGGTCCGGGTCGCCGGGGTAGGGCCGGTAGACGGGGTAGGCGATGAGCAACTCGCGTACGCCGGGGGCTAGTTCCGGACCGGCCAGTCGCTCCAGGGTGGTGAGTTCCGCGGCCAGGTCCCCGGTCAGCACCTCCCGGGCGCCCGCCGAGGCCGTCACCTCCCACCGGGGCTGCCCGGTCGCCTCGCGGAACCGGGCGTCGAGCCGTGCGGCCCCGGCCGGGTCGGTCAGTACGCCGTCCACCCGGTACAGCGCGTCGTACCCGGTGGTCCCCGCCACGGGCCAGGCGGGAGCCAGCCGTTCCTCGCGGGCCAGGATCTTCTCGACCACCACCCAGCAGTCCGGGCCGACGGCGTTCCGCAGCCGCCGCAGGTAGCCCTCGGGGTCCGCCAGTCCGTCCACGTGGTCGATCCGCAGCCCCCGGGCGACCCCGTCGCGGACCAGCTCCAACACCTTGGCGTGGGTGGCGCCGAAGACCTCGGGGTCCTCGACACGCACCCCGATCAGCTCCGAAATGGTGAAGAAGCGACGGTAGTTGAGGCCGGTCCTGGCCTCCCGCCAGCACGCGGGCCGGTACCACTGGGCGGCGAGCAGCGCCGCCGGCTCCAGCCCGGCCGTGCCCTCCCGGAGCGGGAACTCCAGCTCCCCGACGCGCAGGACGGCCCGGTCGCCCCGCCCGTCGACCTTGACCTCGCCGGGATCCAGCGGCTCCGCGAGCACGGGCAGCAGCAGCTGCCCCCCGCCCGCCTCCCAGTCGATGTCGAACCAGCGCGCGTACGGCGAGCCGGGGCCCTCCCGGGCCACCTCCCACAGGGGCCGGTTGAGGCGCAGCGGCGTCGGCAGCGCCATGTGGTTCGGCACGATGTCGAGCACCAGTGCGAGCCCGTGCGCGCGGGCCTCGGCGGCCAGGGCGCGCAGCCCGCCCTCCCCGCCCAGCTCCACCCGGACCCGGGTGTGGTCGGTGACGTCGTACCCGTGGGAGGAGCCGGGCACCGCCTCCAGTACGGGGGACAGGTGCAGGTGCGACACGCCGAGCGAGGCGAGGTACGGCACGACGGCCCGCGCGTCGCCGAAGGTGAACTCGGGGCGCAGCTGCAGGCGGTAGGTGGACGTGGGGGTGGCGGCCGGTGGTTCATCGGATTCCGGCCGGTTGAACTCGGGACTCGTGCGACCGGTGCGCGGGGGCAGGCTCATGAGAACGTACGTACCCAGGATGCGGGATTCCGTGCCATTACCCAATGCATCCGGGTGAATGCGCCGGGTTAACGTTGCTCAAGTGTTTGGAACCGTCAACACCTATCGAAGAGTCATTGCCCTGACCGGGCCCCTACTCCCGCTCATCTCCTTCCTCGCCCGACTGCCCGTCGCCATGGCGCAGTTCGGCAGCGTCCTCCTCGTCGCCGAGACCAGCGGCTCCCTCGCCACCGCGGGCATAGTCGGCGGCACGCTCTCCGCCGGACAGGTGGTCTTGGGACCCGTCCTGGGCCGGCTCGCCGACCGTCACGGGCAGCGTGCCGTCGTCCTGACGGCCGCCGCCGTCAACGCGGTGGCGACCGCCGCTCTGGTGGCCGGGGCGCTCTCCGAGCTCGCCACCGTCCCGCTCGCCGCGATCGGCTTCGTCACCGGGGCCTCCGTCCCGCTGATCGGCCCGCTCGCCCGTACCCGCTCCGTGGCGCTGGCCCACCGCGCCAAGTCCGACGAGGGCGTCGTGGGCGCCATCCACTCCCTCGAAGGCACCCTGGACGAGGTCTCCTTCGTCTTCGGACCCGCCCTGGTGGGACTGGCCACCCTCGCCCTGCACCCGGCCGTCGCCCTCGGCGGCGCGGCCGCCCTCGTCGCCGTCTTCGGCAGCCTCTACGCACTGCACCCGACCGCCGCCGTCACGGCCGGAGTGCCCGCGGGAGCCGGCCGGGGCAAGAACCGGGTCCGGGTCCGTCCGCCGCGCGTGGTCTTCGCCGTACGGGGCTCCCTCGCCCTCCAGGGCGCCATGTTCGGTGCCTGCCAGGCCGGAATCGCCGCCCTGACCGCACAGTTGGGCGTCCCCGGCCAGGCCGGCATCGTGTACGCGGCCATGGGAGTCGTCAGCGCCGCCGTCGGGCTCTCGCTCGGCGCGCTGCCCGCCCGCTTCGGGCTGCGGCTGCGCTGGCGATGGGCCACCGCCGCCGCGCTCGTGCTCTCCGTACCGCTGCTCTTCACGCAGACCCTGTGGCCGCTGTACGTGGTCGTCACCGTGCTCGGCGCCGCCTACGCCCCGCACCTGATCACCGCCTTCGCCATCACCGAGCGCGCGGTGAGCCCCTGCCGGCTCGCCGAGTCGATGGCCTTCGCCGCCAGCTCGCTCGTCGCCGGACAGGCCGCCTCGCTCGCCGTCTCCGGACGGCTCGCCGAGTGGTACGGGCCCTCCGCGGCCTTCGCGGTGGCCGTGGGGGCCGCCGCCCTGTGCCTGGTCCTGGCCCTGGTCACCCGTGTGCCGTCGGGCCGGACGCACGCCCCGGTCGTTGCCGGCGGGGGCGCCCGTCCGGACGTCCTGCTGGAAGGCGCCGCCTACGCCGGGCGCTGAAGCACCACCAGACACCGTCCTGTCAGTGTCACCCGGTCCCCGGCCGCGTACTGCGGCCCGGTACCGGGTGCCAGTACCTCGGGCCGCGCCGTGTCCACGACCAGGCGCCACTGCGCGCCGTGCCCGGCCGGGACCGTGAAGTCCTGTGCCTCGGCGCCCGCGTTGAACATCAGGAGGAACGAGTCGTCGGTGATCCGCTCCCCGCGGGTGCCCGGCTCCGAGATGGCCTCCCCGTTCAGGAACACCGTCAGCGCCCGCGCGTGCTGCGCCTGCCAGTCGCGGGCCCGCATCTCCTCGCCGTGCGGGGTGAACCAGGCGATGTCCGAGAGCTCGTCGTGCGTCCCCTCCACCGGCCGGCCGTGGAAGAAGCGGCGCCGCCGGAACACCGGGTGCTCCCGCCGCAGCCACACCATCTGCCGGGTGAACTCCAGCAGTGCGGGCGCCGGTTTGCCGGGCTCCGGCCAGTTCACCCACGACAGCTCGTTGTCCTGGCAGTAGGCGTTGTTGTTGCCGCCCTGGGTGCGGGCGAACTCGTCACCGTGACTGATCATCGGCACGCCCTGCGAAAGCATCAGCGTGGCGATGAAGTTGCGCATCTGGCGCTCGCGCAGCTCCCCGATGTCCGGGTCCTCCGTCGGCCCCTCCACACCGCAGTTCCAGGAGCGGTTGTGGGTCTCGCCGTCCCGGTTGCCCTCGCGGTTGGCCTCGTTGTGCTTGTCGTTGTACGAGACCAGGTCGTTCAGGGTGAAACCGTCGTGGCAGGTGGTGAAGTTGATCGAGGCCAGCGGCCGCCGGCCGTCGTCCTGGTAGAGGTCGGAGGAGCCCGTCAGCCGGCCCGCGAACTCGGCGAGCGTGCGCGGCTGCCCGCGCCACAAGTCCCGTACGGTGTCCCGGTACTTGCCGTTCCACTCGGTCCACAGCGGCGGGAAGTTCCCCACCTGGTAGCCGCCTTCGCCCAGGTCCCACGGCTCCGCGATCAGCTTGACCTGGCTGACCACCGGATCCTGCTGGACCAGGTCGAAGAACGAGGACAGCCGGTCCACCTCGTGGAACTGGCGGGCCAGCGTGGCCGCCAGGTCGAAGCGGAAGCCGTCCACGTGCATCTCGGTGACCCAGTAGCGCAGCGAGTCCATGATCAGCTGGAGCACGTGCGGGGACCGCATCAGCAGCGAGTTCCCGGTGCCCGTGGTGTCCATGTAGTGCCGCGGATCGTCCGCGAGCCGGTAGTACGAGGCGTTGTCCAGTCCCCGGAAGGACAGCGTCGGACCCAGGTGGTTGCCCTCGGCGGTGTGGTTGTAGACCACGTCGAGGATCACCTCGATGCCGGCCTCGTGCAGGGCCCGGACGGCCGACTTGAACTCCAGCACCTGCTGGCCGCGGTCGCCCGAGGCGTAGCCGTTGTGCGGGGCGAAGAAGCCGATCGTGTTGTAGCCCCAGTAGTTGCTGAGCCCGTCGTCCACGAGGCGGTGGTCGTTGACGAACTGGTGGACCGGCATCAGCTCCAGCGCCGTCACCCCCAGCTTGGTCAGGTGCCCGATGACGGCGGGGTGCGCGAGCGCCCCGTAGGTGCCGCGCAACTCCTCGGGAAGGTCCGGGTGGCGCATGGTCAGGCCCTTCACGTGGGCCTCGTAGAGCACCGTGTGGTGGTACTCGTGGCGCGGCGGCCGGTCGTTGGCCCAGTCGAAGTACGGGTTGACCACGACCGAACTCATGCTCTTGGGCGCGGAGTCCAGATCGTTGCGGGAGTCGGGCCGGCCGAAGTGGTAGCCGTACACCTCCTCGCCCCAGTCGACACTGCCCGCGATGGCCCGCGCGTACGGGTCCAGGAGCAGCTTCGCCGCGTTGCAGCGCCGTCCGCGCTCCGGCTCGTAGGGGCCGTGAACCCGGAACCCGTAGCGCTGGCCGGGCATGATGCCCGGCAGGTAGGCGTGCCGGACGAACGCGTCGGTCTCGCGCAGCTCGATCGCTGTCTCCGAACCGTCGTCGTGCAGCAGACACAGTTCGATGCGTCGGGCGGCCTCCGAATAGACCGCGAAATTGGTGCCGGCGCCGTCATACGTGGCACCGAGCGGATACGCCTGCCCCGGCCAGACCTGCATAGAAAACGACTCTTCCCCTCTGTGTCGGGCTGATCCGGCGTGGACCACGTCACTGCCAGATCTTCCCCGAAAGTGGGCTTCCACGCGGGGACTTGGGAGGGTCCTACCGGGTGACCCGGAGAGCTGATAAGAGGGTGGGCCGACGATGGGGAGATCAGATCGTCGGCAGAGCGGATAATGAGCCAACGGACGGACCGGGTACGGCCCCTGAGCCCGCGTCGGGCCTCAGGCGCCCGCATCGGGCTGCAGGGTGCCGCACGCGCGGAGTACCCTTCCGTGATCACTGGAGACGGGCGTCCAGACGCAGGAGGCGGTGCACGGGTGAGCTCGGGAGGTCTGGAGCTGCCCCCTGGTGACGGCGGTCACGAGGGCGGCCCGGCGGACGCCGCGGGCGGGACGGCCGGCGCGATCCCCGCCGGGGCCGTGTCGCTGGCCCCGCCGGAAGCCGGCGGAACCGGGAAGGCGCAGGCGGGAGCCGGCGCCGAGCTGGACTGGGGCGCGGACGCCTGGAGCGAGGTCCGGACCCGGGCCCAGCGCGCCGGCCGTGCCTACATCTGGCTGAACTTGATCGAACAGCGGCTGCGCTCCGTGGTCGGAGCGGTGCTCCGGCCGGTCTACGAGCCCGTGCACGGCGGGGACGACTGGGTGGTGGCCGCCGCGGGCCCCGCCGGCCAGGAGTGGGTGCAGCGGGCGGTCGCCGTACGCGAGGTCAGCCGCCGCAAGGGCTACCTGCTCGACTCCGCCGACGACAACGTGCTGAGCTTCCTCACCCTCCCGCAGCTGCGCGAACTGATGGTCCAGCACTGGCCCTGCTTCGAGCCCTACTTCGACGACCGGCGCGAGATCGAGCAGGCGCTGGACGAGCTGGAGGTCACGCGCAACGTCGTCTCGCGCAACCGGGCCCTGTCCCGGGCGGTCCTGGAGCAGGCCGAGCGGGCGTCGGCGCGGCTGCTGGAGGTACTGGGCGGCGGCGCGGGTTCCCCGGCGGCGGACCGGCTGCCCATCGACGCCGTCGAGGACCTGGTCGGCGACCGGTACGCGGACGTCATCTCCGTCCACCCGGACCGGGTGCGGCTGCAGCGCCAGCTCCCGGCGGAAGACCTCTTCGGCGGCGCGCGGCGGCTCGACGCCATCGGCATCGGGCTCAACCTGCTGGTCCAGAACTTCTCGGGGCGAAGACTCGTACGCCTCGCGGAGGCCGGCTGCCGGGTGCGGCTGCTGTTCCTGAACCCGGCGAGCAGCGCCGTCAAGCGGCGCGAGCGGGAGCTCGGCCTGCGCAAGGGCGAGCTGAGCCGCTCGGTGGAGATGAACATCCTGCACGTGCGGCGGGTGCGGGCGGGCCTGCGCGACCCCTCGCGGTTCGAGATCCACGTCTTCGACGAGACCCCGCGCTTCACCGCCTACCTGGTCGAGGGCGAGTCCTCGGGCATCGCGGTGGTCCAGTCGTACCTGCGCCGGGCCCGGGGCATGGAGGCGCCGGTCCTCGTCCTGCGCGGCGGCGGGCGGGCCGCACCGGTGCGACCCGATCACGAGCACGGGCTGTTCCCGACCTACCGCGAGGAATTCGAGTCGATCTGGCAGGACTCCCGCCCGGTGTCCTGAACGGTCGCCGGCCGCCCCGGCTCCGGGGCTGTCAGTGGCCCGTGTCAGGCTGAAAGCCGTTGACGTAGAGGGACGGGTACGGGGGGCACGTGATGGGGGACCGGGCGGGGGACTGGGCGGGAGACTGGATGGGGGACTGGCACGGCGGGCCGATGGTGGCCTTCGACCTGGAGACCACGGGCACCGACACCGAATCCGACCGGATCGTGACGGCGGCCATCGTCACGGTCGGCCCGGACGGGCAGGTGGCCCGGGAGCGGACCTGGCTGGTCGACCCGGGCGTGCCCATCCCGGAGCAGGCTTCGGCGATCCACGGCATCTCCACGGACCACGCCCGCTCGCGGGGGATGGCGGCGGCCCCGGCGATCGAGGAGATCACCCGGACGCTCGTGGAGGCACTGAGCTCGGGAACCCCCCTGGTGGTGATGAACGCGCGGTACGACCTGACCCTGCTGGACCGCGAGTGCCGCCGCCACGGAATCCGCCCGCTGGGCGAGCGCTGGCCCGCGGCGGCCGCGCCGCCCGTCATCGACCCCCTGGTCCTGGACAAGCACGCGGACCGCTACCGCAAGGGCCGGCGCACCCTCCAGGCCCTCTGCGAGCACTACGGCGTGAGCCTGGAAGCGGCGCACGACGCGGGCGCGGACGCGCTGGCGGCGGCCCGCGCCGCACGGCGGATGGGCGCCGCGCACGCGGCGATAGGGACGGTCGCCCTGGCGGACCTGCACGAGCTCCAGGTCCGCGCGGCGGCCGAGCAGGCGGCCTCGCTGCAGAGCTACCTGCGGCGCACCACGGACCCCGAGGCGATAGTCGAGCGGGCCTGGCCGGTCGTGCCGTACCGGGTCTGACGCGCGAGGGGCGGGGTCCTACCGCAGCAGCCAGTCGCGGGTCAGCTCCATGACCTCGGCGCGGCTGCGGCCGCCGTGGTCGGCGGCGATGAGGTGGTCTCCGATCCGCATGGAGTAGACGATCATGCAGCGGACCTCGACCTCGTCCTCGTCGGGGCAGAACGCGCCGAACAGCGAACGCAGGTAGTCCATGCGGCGGTTGTCCACGCGCCGCAGCCGCGCCGCGACGGACTCGTCGCGCCGGGCCCAGTCGCGGATCGCGAGCTCGGCCGCCACGCCCTGCGTCGGCCCCTCGGCGACCGAGACGATCGCGAACAGCCGCTTCAGTCTGGCCCTGGCGTCTCCGCCCGCGCCATCGACCTGTTCGATCACGACCTGGGCGGCCTCGTGCTCCCAGGTCTCGAGCATCTCGGCGAGCAGGGCGTCACGGTTGCCGAAGTGCCCGTAGAAGCCGCCCTTCGTGACGCCGAGGGACTGTGCGAGCGACTCGATCCGGACCGCCTCGGGGCCCCCGGCGGCGAGCGCCCGCAGTCCCTCTTCGATCCAGCCGCGCCGCGGCGTGCGGATGGCGCCCACGATGTCTCCCCGTCCTGCACGAGTTTGATCTATACGGTGCCGTATGGATCGGCTAACCTTCTTCTATACGGCATCGTATAGATAGGGGCTTGCTCATGAGACTCCCCAGTACCGCACACACCGACCGGCCCTGGCGGATCCACGAGATCGCCGGAGACTTCCACGTCGAGGACGTGTGGGAGCTGCCGACCCCCGGCGGCCCGGACGACCTCGAACGGCTCGTGCGCCAGTTCGCGAGCGGTGGAGACCCCGTCCCCACCTTCGTGGGCCGCGCGCTCTTCGCGATCCGCTGGAAGCTCGGGGCCCTCTTCGGCTGGGACAAGCCCGCCGACGGCGTCGGGGGCCGGGTGGCGACGCTGCGCGACCGGCTGCCGGCGGACCTGCGCGAGGGTCCCCGCGGGCCCGACCTCGGCTCGGTCCCGTTCAGCTCCGTCTACCAGACGCACGACGAGTGGGCGGCGGAGACGGCCAACCGGACCGTGCACGGCGTGATGCACATCAGCTGGGTCCCGGACGGCAGCGGCGGCTACCGCGGCCAGATGGCGGTCCTGGTCAAGCCCAATGGCCTGCTCGGCGCCGTCTACATGCTGGGCATCAAGCCCTTCCGCTATCTGGGGGTGTACCCGGCGATGATCCGCGGCATCGGCCGCGAGTGGCAGGACCGTTCGGTCTCCGGCGCGGCCTGATCCGGGGGGGGGGGGGGGAGAGAGACGTGCTCACGGGGCCGGCCACCGGTCGCGGTAGACGATGTGGATCCCGCTGCCGGCGCTGACGGTGTTGTCGTAGGCGCCCAGCGTCGCGCAGTAGTGCCGGTGGTCGGGGTGGGCGAAGACGTACCCGGGGCCCTGGTGGGCGACGTCGGCGAAGAACCGCGCGGTGTCGGCGAAGAGTTTGGCGCTCCCCGTCATGAACAGCGTCCCGGCGTGGACGTGCTGGTGGAACCGGTCCCGGTTCTCCGCGTGGCGCCGCTCCGGCCAGGGGTCGACCACCGGGGCGGAGGAGGCCGGTCCGGGTAGGTCCGCGGTCTGCGGGCGGCCCGGGCCCAACCGGGCCCGCAGCTCCTTCCAGCGCGAGGGCGCGAACTGGAGCGAGTGGTGCAGGAGGACCAGGTCGAGGCCCGGTGCCCCGGTGTCGGGGTCGGTGCGCCGCAGGGGCAGGTGGACCAGCGAGCGCGGGGAGGTGGCCGCGAGCGACCACAGCCCGGCGATGAGTTGCGCGGCCCCCTGGTCGACCTGGACGTGCAGGCGCCAGTTGCCGTCCGACAGGACCGCGCGGGCCGGCGGGCGGGCAGGGCGGATCACCTTGAACTCCACCGGGCCGAGCCGGGCCCGGTGGATGGTGAGGGGCAGTTTCATAGGGGTAAAGGGATACGGCACCGCTAGAACGGGTGCCAGCGGATTTCCGGGTCCCCCTCGCGCAGGGAGGCCACCCGGCGGCGGAACTCGGCCAGGGCCTTGGGGTTGGCCGGGGCGTGCTGGGAGACCCAGGCGCAGCTGGCCGTTTCGCGGGCGCCGCGCAGGACCGCGCAGCCCTCCCAGTCGCGCACGTCCCAGCCGTACGCCGCCGTGAACTCCTCGTACGAGGCGCCGGGCAGTCCGTACCGGTCGCGGGAGAGGGTCATCACCACCAGGTCATGTTCGCGCAGGTCGGCGGAGACCGTCTCCAGGTCGACGAGCACCGGCCCGTCCGGGCCCACGTGGACGTTGCGGGGCAGCGCGTCGCCGTGGATCGGGCCCCGCGCGAGGTGCGGGGTGAGGGCGGCGACCTGGGCGGCGTACCCGTCGCGGCGGGCCCGCAGGTACGCCGCGTCCGCCGGATCGATCGCCCCGCCCGCCAGTCGCAGCCAGCGCTCGACCCCGCCCAGGAGATCGCGCGGGGGCAGTGCGAAGGGGGGCGCGGGCAAGGCGTGGATCCGCCGCAGCAGCGCCGCGAGGTCCGCCGGGCCGGCCGGGCGTACGGCGTCGGGGAGCCGGTGCCACAACGTCAGCGGGTGTCCGTCCACCAGCCGGGGCTCCGGCTCGGCCGCGCGGACCGCGGGGACCCCGGACTCCGCCAGCCAGCCCGCCACCGCGAGCTCCAACCGGGCGCGCGGCAGCAGAGCGGCCTCCCGGCCGACCTTGGCGACCAGGCCGTCGTCGAGCGCGAAGACGGCGTTCTCGCCGAGGGCCAGCAGCCGGGGGGCGGGCGACCCCGCCCGTGCCAGGCCCGCCGCCGTCAGGGCCTCCCGGGCCCGTGCCTCGTCCATGCCGTCTCTCCGCAGTCCGTCCGTGCTCATGACCGGACAAGTTTCGCACCCGGCCCGTCCTTGAGGATTCTCCCCAACAGGTTGCACGAGACGTCTCGTCTCGTTATCTTCTCCTCATGACCACGACCCCGAAGCCCGCCCACATCGCCATGTTCTCCATCGCCGCCGCCGGCCACGTGAACCCGAGCATCGAAGTGATCCGCGAACTGGTCGCCCGTGGACACCGCGTCAGCTACGCCATCCCCGCCGCATACGCCGACAAGATCGCCGAGACCGGTGCCACGCCGGTGATCTGGAACTCCACCCTCCCCACCGACGAGGACCCCGACGCGTGGGGCACCGAGGTCATCGACAACATCGAGCCCTTCCTCACCGACGCCGTCCAGGCCCTCCCGCAGCTCGCGGCCGCCTTCGAGGGTGACCAGCCGGACCTCGTCCTCCACGACATCACCGCTTATCCCGCGATCGTCCTGGCCCACCGCTGGGGCGTCCCCGCGGTCTCCCTCTCCCCGACCCTGGTCGCCTGGACCGGCTACGAGGAGGAAGTCGCCGCACCGATGACGGCCGCACTGCACGCCTCCGAGCGCGGGCGGGCGTACTACGCCCGCTTCCGGGCCTGGCTCGACGAGAACGGCATCGACGAGGACAGCGACCGGTTCGTCGGCCGCCCCCGCCGCAGCGTCGTCCTCATGCCGCGCGCCCTCCAGCCCCACGCCGACCGGGTCGACGAGGCCGTGTACACCTTCGTCGGCGCCTGCCAGGGCGATCGCAGCGCCACTCAGGGCACCTGGACGCGCCCCGCGGGCGCCGAGGGGAAGAAGGTCCTCCTGATCTCCTTCGGGTCCACCTTCACCAAGCAGCCCGCCTTCTACCGGACGTGCGTGGAGGCCTTCGGGGACCTGCCCGACTGGCACGTGGTGCTCCAGATCGGCAAGTTCACCGACGAGGCCGAGATCGGCGCGATCCCCGCCAACGTCGAAGTCCACCGCTGGGTAGCCCAGTTGGACATCCTGCGCCAGGCCGACGCCTTCATCACCCACGCGGGCACGGGCGGCTGCCAGGAGGGGCTGGCCACCGGCACCCCGATGGTCGCGGTCCCGCAGGCGGTCGACCAGTTCGGCAACGCCGACATGCTGGCCGGCCTGGGGGTCGCCCGGCACGTCCCGATGGCCGAAGCCGACGCCACGACCCTGCGCGAGGCCGTCCTCGCCCTGGTCGCCGACCCGGAGGTCGCCGCCCGCGCGGACCGCATCCGCCGCGAGATGGCGACGGAGGGCGGCACCCACCAGGCGGCCGACCTCATCGAGGCCGAACTGCCCGAACAGCGGTGAGGGCGTACCGGGACCCCGGTCTGCGACGGTGGGCGAGTCCTCCCGTGGAGGGTGTGGAAGAGGGGCTGCGGTGGGTGCGGGACCGGGAGCGGGACTGGGCCTTGGGCGCGCGGTTCGGCTTCGCCGTCCTGGAGGAGACCCCGGAGGGCCCTGATGTGGTGGGCCACGTGGCGCTGAAGGGCCTCGGACCGGGCAGGGCTTCCGCCGAGGCCGGCTACTGGACGGCGGCGCGGGCCCGCGGGCGGGGCGTGGCCCCACGAGCCCTGGACACCCTCAGCGCCTGGGCCTTCGAGGCCTTCCGGGCCGAGGGACTGGAATGCCTCGAACTCCTCCACCAAGTGGACAACGCGGCGTCCTGCCGGGTCGCCGAGAAGAGCGGCTACGCCTTCGGCAGGATCCTGCCGTCGGCGCCGCCCTCCTACCCGCTCGACGGGCACCTGCACCTGCGGCGCGCGGCCGGGGCCTGATCCGCGTTGTCAGGGGTGCGCCCTATCGTGCAGCCATGACCAAGACGACCAAGGCCGCCAAGACCACATACGCGGCGCTGCTCCGAGGCATCAACGTCGGCGGGAACAAGAAGGTCCCGATGGCTGAGCTGCGCCAAGTCCTGGAGGGCCTCGGCCACGAGGAGGTGCAGACGTACCTCCAGAGCGGCAACGCCGTCTTCGCCGACGCGAGCGGGAAGGCCCCGACCGCCCTCGCCCGCGAGCTGGAAGCCGCCATCGAGTCGCACTTCGGCTTCCGGGTCCCCTGCCTGGTGCTCGACGGTGCCCACCTGCGCGCCGTCGCCGACGCCTGCCCCTTCCCCGCTGCCGAACTCGAAGGCAAACAGCTCCACGCCACCTTCTGCTCCGAGCAGCCCGCCGAGTCCCGGTTCGCCTCGATCGACGCCCCCGCGTACCTCCCGGAGGAGTACCGCGTGGGCGACCGCGTCATCTACCTCCACGCCCCGAACGGCCTGGGCCGCTCCAAACTGGGCGAGGCCCTCGCCAAGCCTGCGGTGGTCAAGGGCCTGGACGTGACCACCCGCAACTGGAACACCGTCGCGAAGCTGGTGGAACTCACGCGAGACTGACGCATGGACTTCGCCGACCTCGCCCTCCTCACCACCACGGACGCCGAGCGCCCACCACCGGCTCCGCCACCGTGACCTCTCTCGACAACGACAGGCTCGGCCGGCTCACCGAGGGCGCCGACCCCGACACCCGGCCGCTCGTCGTCTGATGAGAGCGGCTCAGTCCGCCAGGCCGTTCAGCAGGGTCATCTCGTGCGGGGTCAGGTGGACCGTCGCCGCGTCTAGGTTCTCCGCCAGGTGGTCCGGGGAGCCCGTGCCGGGGGTGGGGCACAGGACCGGGGAGTGCTGGAGGAGCCAGGCCAGGGCGATCTGGCCGGTGGACGCGCCGTGTTCCGTGGCGACCGCCGTCAGCGCGGCGGCGCTCTCCCGGGTCAGGGCCCCGCTGCCCAGCGGGTAGTAGGGGAGGAAGGCGATGCCCCGCGCCTCGCACAGGGCGAGGAGTTCCGCCGAGGAGCGGTTCAGGAGGTTGTACGGGTTCTGCACCGAGGCCACCGGGACCAGGGTCAGGGCCTCCCTCAGCTGGTCCGCCGTCACCGTGTTCAGCCCGATGTGGCGGATCTTGCCCTCCGCCCGGAGCTCGGCCAGCGTGCCCAGCTGCTCCGCCCGCGGGACGGCCGGGTCGAAGCGGTGCAGCTGGTAGAGGTCGATCCGGTCCAGGCGGAGCCTGCGCAGGCTCGCCTCGCACATCGAGCGCAGGTCCTCCGGGCGGCCCGCCGCGTGCCACTGGTCGGGGCCGGTGCGCACCACCCCGCCCTTGGTGGAGACCACCAGCCGCTCCCCGTACGGGTGCAGGGCCTCGGCGACCAGCTCCTCGGCCAGGTGGGGGCCGTAGTTGTCGGCGGTGTCGATCAGGGTGACCCCGCGCGCGACGGCCGTGCGCAGCAGCGCGACCGACGCGGGGCGCGCGTCGCGGGGGCCCCAGTAGCCGGAGCCGACCAGACCGCCGGTGCCGAGTCCGAGGCGGCGTACGGGCAGGTCCCCGCCGAGGGCGAACGTCTCATCCACGTCAACAGACATGGCCCGACGGTAACCCAGGGCCGCGGATGTGCCAGGCTCGAGGGCATGCGTTACATCATCATCGGCGCCGGAGCGATCGGCGCGACCATCGGCGGACGGCTCGCGGAGTCCGGCAGCGAGGTCGTGCTCGTCGCGCGCGGCCCCCACGCGGAGGCTCTGCGGGCGGACGGGCTGCGGCTCACCACGGCGGACGGGGAGCGGGTACACCGGCTGCCCGTCGTCGGCGGTCCGGCGGAGCTCGGCGAACTGCGCCCCGAAGACGTGCTGTTGCTGACCGTCAAGACCCAGGACGCGCTCGCCGCCCTCGACGCGTGGGGCGACGCGGAGGTCGCGGGCGGCGGCACGGCCGCGCAGCGGCTGCCGGTGCTGTGCGCGCAGAACGGGGTGGAGAGCGAACGCCTCGCCCTACGGCGCTTCGCGCGCGTGTACGGGGTCTGCGTGTGGCTGCCGGCGACCTTCCTGGAGCCGGGGGTGGTCTCCGCGCCGTGTGCGCCGCTGACCGGGATCCTGCACCTCGGGAAGGCCGCCGGGGGCGCGGACGCGCGGGCCCGGCGGATCGCGGCCGACCTGGAGAAGGCCGGGTTCGGGGCGCCGGTCGTCGAGGACGTGATGCGGTGGAAGTACGCGAAGCTGCTGGGCAACCTGGGCAACGCGATCCAGGCGACCACCGGCCCGGAGCCGGAGCCCGCGAAGGCGGCACTGCTGCTGCGGGCCGTGCGCGAGGCGAAGGCCGCCTTCACCGCGGCCGGGATCGACTGGGCCTCGGAGGCCGAGCAGGCGGCGGCCCGCGACGGAAAGGTGGACGTTCCGGCCGGGGAGGTGCGGGGCGGGTCCTCCTGGCAGAGCCTGGCGCGGGGGACGGGGTCGGTGGAGGCGGACTATCTCAACGGGGAGATCGTGCTGCTGGGGAGGCTGCACGGGGTGGCCACGCCGGTCAACGACACGCTGCGCGTGGCGGCGAACATCTTCGCCCGGGAGGGCCTGCCGCCGGGCGCGATGTCCGTGGAGGATCTGACCGCCCTGGCGGACGAGGCCGCGGCGCGGGCGTAGCCGCCGCGTCGCCGCCGGGTGCGGGTGGGTGGGCCCTGCGGGGCTGGGTCCCCTACCCGCCCTTCCACCGTTCCCCGGGGCTGCGCCCCGGACCCCGCGCCTGAAACGCAGGCGAGGCTGAATCTTGCCGCGCAGCGGACCGGGTCCGGGCGGAGCCCGGGGAACGGGCGGAGGGCGGGTCGGGGACTTCGCCCCGCGCGGCGGCGGGTCAGGCCGCCAGGGCCGGGATGCGGGACGGGGGTAGGAGGGCGCTGTCGAACCTGCGGAGCAGCAGGCGGGCCAACTCCGGGGAGGGGCCCAGGACCGCGGAGATCACGTCGGCGCCGGCGGCTTCGGCGCCCGCCGCGATGCGGTCGGGGAGCCGGCCGGGGGCGATGACGTAGGGGGCCACCGCGATCCGGCGGACGCCCTCGGCGCGCAGCGCCCGTACGGCGTCCTCCGTCCGGGGGAGAGCGGCGGAGGCGAACGCAGGCCGCACGGCGCACCAACCGGTGTGCCGCCACTCCCGCGCGGTTTCAGCGATCACTGCGATCGCCTCCGGGTCCGAGGAACCGGCGGACGCGAGCACCACACCGGTGGTGGCGCGGTCCGCCGGGGTGAGGCCGGCTTCCCACAGCCGGCGCTCCAGGGTCGCCAGCAGCAGTGGCGACGGGCCGAGCACATCCGCGATCCGGACCGAGAGGTCCGGCAGGTGGGACGCGGCGCCCGCGAGCACGGCCGGGATGTCGGACTTCGCGTGGAACGCCCGCGTCAGGAGCAGCGGGAGCGCCACCATCTCGCGTACGCCTGACAGGTAGAGCGAGGCCACCGCCTGGTCGACGGTCGGGGTGTCGAAGTCCAGGAAGGCGGTCTCCACACGCAGCCCCGGCCGCAGAGCCCGTACCCGCCGGGTGAGGGCGTGCACGGTCGCCGCGTGCCGCGGGTCGCGGCTGCCGTGGGCGATGACGAGCAGGGCCGGGGAGTGCGTGGAGCGCGCCGACACGGCGATCAGCTCTTGACCAGCAGGCCGCGGGTGCGCAGCACCCACCGCTCGACCGGGCTGAAGATCAGCAGGTCGATCGCGATGCCGACGACCAGGATCAGGATGATCGCGAGGAACACGCCGGGCAGGTCGATGTTGTTGCGGCCGTTTTCGAGGAGCTGGCCCAGGCCCAGACCCAGGTCGGGGGAGCTGGCGATGATCTCGGCGGCCATCAGGGAGCGCCAGGAGAAGGCCCAGCCCTGCTTGAGGCCGGCCAGGTAGCCGGGCAGCGCGGCCGGCATGACCACGTGCCAGGCACCGCGCAGGCCGGTGGCGCCCATGGTGCGCCCGGCCCGCAGGAACAGCGGCGGGATCTGGTCGATGCCGGAGACGAGGCCGTTGGCGATCGAGGGGACGGCGCCGAGCAGGATGACGGTGTACATCATCGCGTCGTTGAGCCCGAACCAGAGCACCGCCGGGGGCACCCAGGCGACCGAGGGCAGCGACTGCAGGCCCTGCAGGATCGGGCCGATCGCGGCGCGGACGAACTTCACCCGGGCGACGAGCAGTCCGAGCGGGGTGCCGATGGCCAGGGCCAGCAGGAAGCCGAGCAGACCGCGCGAGACGGAGGTCCAGATGACTTCGAGCAGGGTGCCCTTGGCCCACATGTCGGCCAGGCTGTCCCAGACGGAGGACAGGGCGGGGAGCTTGGTCTCGTCGGTGACCTTCGCCGCGACGAGGATCTGCCAGACGAGGAGGACCAGGCCGACGGCGATGACCGGCGGCAGGACCTTCTTGACGAGGACCTCGCGGACCGGGGTGCGGTGGGTCTGGACGGCGTCGAGCGCGTCGAGGCCCGCCTCCAGCCCGGCGAGGTCGTCCGTCTTGGCCTTGGGCTGGACCTCGGCGGTGGTGTCAGTGCTGGCCATGGCGGCGGATCTCCCCACGCAGGTGTTCAGTGATCTCAAGGGACAGCTCCGCGACGTCCGCGTCCTCGATGCGGCGCGGCTGCGGGATGCCCACGGTCCATTCCTTCGCGACCCGGCCGGGGCGGGAGGAGAGGAGGACCACGCGCTGGGCGAGACGCACGGCTTCACGGACGTTGTGCGTGACGAAGAGGACGGAGAGGTTCGTCTCCTCCCAGATGCGGGTGAGCTCGCCGTGCAGCACGTCGCGGGTGATGGCGTCGAGCGCCGCGAACGGCTCGTCCATCAGCAGCAGCTGGCTGTCCTGGGCGAGCGCCCGGGCCAGGGCCACGCGCTGGCGCATGCCGCCGGACAGCTCGTGGACCCGCTTGCCGTACGAGCCGCCGAGCCGGACCAGCTCCAGCAGTCGCTCGGCCTCCGTCTTGCGGTCGGCCTTGGCCACCCCGCGCAGGCGCAGGGCGAGTTCGATGTTCTTGCCCGCGGTGAGCCACGGGAAGAGGGCGTGCTCCTGGAACATCAGGGCCGGACGGCCGCCGGGGGTCTCGATCGACCCCGCGGACGGCTTGTCCAGTCCGGCGACCAGGTTGAGCAGGGTGGACTTTCCACAGCCCGAGGCACCCAGGATGGTGACGAACTCTCCGGGAGCGACATCGAGGCTGATGTCGTCCAGGACGAGCTGCGATCCGGCCGGGCCGGAGAAGGACTTCGAGACGTGCTCGATCCGAGCGGCGTGCGTCTGCTCCGCTACGGTGCCCTCGGCAGCCTTGGCAAGCATGGTGGCCATGGTCGTCACCTCCTGGGATTCGGGACGGGTACTGAAGGGTTGCTGGACGGGAAGGGCTACTTCGGAGGGGTTACTTGACGCCGAGACCGGCGTCGGCGACCTCGGGCTGGCCCGCGGCCTTGAGCACCTTGTTCAGGAGCTTCAGGTCGTAGATGCCGTTCAGGTCGGGCTGCTCGATGAGCTTGGCCTTGACCGCCCACTCCGACTGCGTCTTCAGCGTCGACGCCAGCGGGTCGTTCGTGACCAGGATGCTCGGCCACGCCGGGTCGATGACCTTGGCGTCGAGCGGCTTGCCGCCCTCGGCCGCGAGCTTCGCGTTCGCGGAGGCCTTGGCCTTGTCCGGGTTGGCGTTGATCCACGCGTTGGTCTTCACCGTGCCCGTGAGCACGGCCTCGACGACGTCCGGGTGCTCCGAGAGGAACTTCTGGGACACGATGATGTTCGTGATCACGAACTTCTTGTCGGGCCACAGGGCGGTCTCGTCGAGGAGGACCGAGCCGCCGTCGGCGACGAGCTTGGAGGCCGTGGGCTCCGGCACCCAGGCGCCGTCGATCGAGCCCGACTTGAAGGCGTCCGGGGTGACCTTGTTGTCCGTGCGGACGACGGAGACGTCACCCTTGCCGGACTCCGGGTCGACCGTCCAGCCCTTCTCGGCGATCCAGTTGAGGAACGCGACGTCCTGCGTGTTCCCCTTCTGCGGGGTGGCGATCTTCTTGCCCTTGAGGTCGTCCAGGGTCTTGATCTTCGCCGGGTTCACGACCAGCTTGACGCCGCCCGAGGCGGAGCCGGAGATGATCCGCAGGTTGGAGCCCTTGGACTTCACGTAGGCGTTGATCGACGGCGAGGGGCCGATGAAGCCGATGTCGAGAGAGCCGCCGTTGAGGGCTTCGATCTCGGACGGGCCGGCGTTGAAGGCTTGCGGCTTGATGGTGGTCGCGCCGAGCTCCTTGGCGATCAGGCCTTCCTGGAGACCGACCAGCGCCGTGGCGTGGGTCAGGTTCGGGAAGTAGCCGATGCGGACCTCGGAGGCCGACAGCTTCTTGTCGGAGGCGTCCGCGACGTTCGTCTTCGGAGCGTCGTCCTTCTTGGCCTCGGAGCCGTAGCCGCACGAGGCGAGCGCGCCGATCAGGAGCGGGAGGGCGGCAGCGGCGACGATGCTGCGGCGCAGAGTGTTACGGGTGGTACCGATGGCAGGCACGGGAGGGCTTCCTCTCGTAGCGTCGTGTCACGACGCACGTCTTCGTTTGCTGAGCAAGGGCAGGTAGAGCTCGTGGGGGGTGTGGGCGCGCATGCGGTGCGCGTACGTCATCACGCACATCGCCCCACGCCTCCCTGGCCGCTGCCGAGGGAGCCGCTGCCTACGCGGCCGCCCTCCTTCGCGAAGGTGGAGTAGATATCGGCAAGCATGATCAGAAGTCCCACCCTTCTTCATCAGCCTGGACGGTGGTCGCGGCGGTGGAGGCGAAGGATTCGCCGACCATGCCGGCCGCCAGGGTCGTGCCGTCCGCCGGGTCGATCAGCAGGAAGGACCCGGTGCGGCGCGAGTCGGCGTACGTGTCGAGCGCGAGCGGCTCGGCGGTACGGACGACGACTCGGCCGATGTCGTTGGCCACCAGCTGCCCGGGGTTCGGGTGCTGGGACAGGTCGTCCAGGGTCAGCCGCGAGGGGATCTCCTTGACGATCGCCTTCACCGTGCGCGTCGTGTGCTTGATCAGCACCCGGGCGCCCACGGCGAGGGGCTGGTCCGCCACGTGGCAGACCGTCGCCACGACGTCCTGCGTGGTGGCGGGGGAGCTCGACGACGGCGCGATCAGATCGCCGCGCGAGATGTCGATGTCGTCCTTCAGGCGCAGGGTCACCGACTGCGGGGCCCACGCGATGTCCACGCTCTCGCCGAGCGCGTCGATGCCCTCGATGACCGAGGTGCGGCCCGACGGCAGGACGGTGACGGCCTCGCCGACGCGCAGCACGCCGGAGGCGATCTGGCCCGCGTAGCCCCGGTAGTCCGGGTTCTCGGCGGTCTGCGGACGGATCACGTACTGCACCGGGAAACGCGCCGGGCAGGCGGTGAGGTCGTGGCTGACCGGGACGGTCTCCAGGTGCTCGAGCACCGTGGGGCCGCCGTACCAGTCCATGTTGGCGGAGGGCTCCACCACGTTGTCGCCGGCCAGCGCGGAGATCGGGATCGCGGTGATCTCCGGGACGCCCAGGCCCGTGGCGTACGCGGTGAACTCCTCGGCGATCGAAGCGAAGACCGCCTCCTGGTAGCCCACCAGGTCCATCTTGTTGACGGCGAGGACCACGTGCGGGACCCGGAGGAGGGCCGCGACGGCGGCGTGCCTGCGGGTCTGCTCGATCACGCCGTTGCGGGCGTCGACCAGTACCACGGCCAGGTCGGCGGTGGAGGCGCCGGTGACCATGTTCCGGGTGTACTGCACGTGCCCGGGGGTGTCGGCCAGGATGAACCGGCGCCGGGCGGTCGCGAAGTAGCGGTAGGCCACGTCGATGGTGATGCCCTGCTCCCGCTCGGCCCGCAGGCCGTCGGTCAGCAGTGCCAGGTCGGGGGTGTCCTGACCGCGGCTGGCCGAGACCCGCTCCACGGCTTCCAGCTGGTCGGTGAGAACCGACTTGGAATCGTGCAGGAGGCGGCCGACCAGGGTGGACTTGCCGTCGTCGACGGAGCCCGCGGTCGCGAAGCGCAGCAGCGTGGTCGCCGAGAGATCGGCGAACTGCTCGGTGGTGGAGGTCATTTCTAGAAGTACCCTTCGCGCTTGCGGTCTTCCATCGCGGCCTCGGACAGCTTGTCGTCGGCGCGGGTCGCACCCCGCTCGGTGAGCCGGGAGGCGGCGATTTCGGTGATCACGGCGTCCAGCGTGGTGGCGTCGGAGTCGACGGCACCGGTGCAGGACATGTCACCGACGGTGCGGTAGCGGATCAGGCGGGTCTCGGTGGTCTCGCCGTCCTTGGCGCCGCCCCACTCGCCGGCCGTCAGCCACATGCCGTTGCGCTGGAAGACCTCGCGCTCGTGGGCGAAGTAGATCTCCGGCAGTTCGATCTTCTCGCGGGCGATGTACTGCCACACGTCCAGCTCGGTCCAGTTGGACAGCGGGAAGACGCGCACGTGCTCGCCCGGCGCGTGGCGGCCGTTGTAGAGCTGCCACAGCTCGGGGCGCTGGCGGCGCGGGTCCCACTGGGAGAACTCGTCGCGCAGGGAGAAGACGCGTTCCTTGGCGCGGGCCTTCTCCTCGTCGCGGCGGCCGCCGCCGAAGACGGCGTCGAACTTGAGGCTCTGGATCGCCTCCGTGAGGGGGACGGTCTGCAGCGGGTTGCGGACGCCGTCGGGACGCTCGCGGAGCTTGCCGGCGTCGATGTACTCCTGGACGGAGGCCACGTGCAGGCGCAGTCCGTGCTTGGCGACCGCGCGGTCGCGGTAGTCCAGGACCTCGGGGAAGTTGTGGCCGGTGTCCACGTGGAGCAGGGTGAACGGCACCGGCGCCGGCGCGAACGCCTTCAGCGCCAGGTGCAGCATGACGATGGAGTCCTTGCCGCCGGAGAAGAGGATCACCGGCTTCTCGAACTCGCCCGCCACCTCGCGGAAGATGTGCACGGCCTCCGACTCGAGGGCGTCGAGGTGCGACAGCGCGTAGGGCGCGTCCGTCCCTTCGTGGACGTGTGCGACGGTGGCGGTCATGCCAGACCCCTCTCGGTGAGCAGCGCGTGCAGGGCCGAGGCCGACTCCTGTACGGACTGCGTGTGCGACTCGATACGGAGGTCCGGGGACTCCGGTGCCTCGTACGGGTCGTCGACCCCGGTCAGACCGGAGATCTCGCCCGCCGCCTGCTTGGCGTACAGGCCCTTCACGTCACGCTCGGAGCACACCTCCACCGGAGTGGCCACGTGCACTTCGAGGTAGCCCGTGCCCTCGGCGGCGTGCCGCTTGCGGACGGCCTCGCGGCTGTCGGCGAACGGCGCGATCACCGGGACGAGCGCCTTGACGCCGTTGGACGCGAGGAGTTCGGCGACGAAGCCGATCCGCTGCACGTTGGTGTGCCGGTCCTCGCGGCTGAAGCCGAGACCGGCGGAGAGGAACTCGCGGATCTCGTCGCCGTCGAGGACCTCCACGCGGTGGCCCTCGGCGCGCAGCCGCTCGGCCAGCGCGTGGGCGATGGTGGTCTTGCCCGCGCTCGGCAGCCCGGTCAGCCACACGGTGGCGCCCTGGTCGCTCACGCTCATCTGGTTCGTCTCCGTCGGTTCTGTACGTGCGTTGGTCTTGCCGGTGGCCGTGCTGGTGGCCGTGCCGCTGGTCGTGCTGGTGGTCATCAGCCGTGCAGTCCGCACTCGGTCTTGCCGCGCCCGGCCCAGCGGCCGGCGCGGGCGTCCTCGCCCTCCGCCACCCGGCGGGTGCAGGGGGCGCAGCCCACGGAGGCGTAACCGTCCATCAGCAGCGGGTTGGTGAGCACGCCGCGCTCCAGGACGTACGCGTCCACGTCGTCCTGGGTCCAGCGGGCGATCGGCGAGACCTTGACCTTCCGCCGCTTCTCGTCCCAGCCGACCACCGGGGTGTTCGCCCGGGTCGGGGACTCGTCGCGGCGCAGGCCCGTGGCCCAGGCGTCGTACGCGGTCAGGCCCTCTTCGAGCGGCTTGACCTTGCGCAGCGAGCAGCACAGGTCGGGGTCGCGGTCGTGCAGTCGGGGGCCGTACTCGGCGTCCTGCTCGGCCACCGTCTGACGCGGGGTGAGCGTGATGACGTTGACGTCCATCACGGCCTCGACCGCGTCACGGGTGCCGATGGTCTCCTCGAAGTGGTAGCCGGTGTCGAGGAAGACCACGTCCACGCCGGGGAAGGCGCGGGAGGCCAGGTGGGCGACGACCGCGTCCTCCATGGAGGAGGTCACGGCGAACTTCTTGCCGAAGGTCTCGGCCGCCCAGGTGAGGATCTCCAGCGGGGAGGCCTCTTCCAGGTCCCGGCCCGCCCGCTCGGCCAGGGTTTTGAGACTCGCGTCCTGAATCGTGGTCATATCTCGTCCCCTCCAGCGTCATTGGACTGAACACCCCGGGCCAGCAGCCCGAGGTACTTCAGCTGGAAGGCTCGATTGCAGGCCCTGCATTCCCAGGCGCCGTGACCCGTTTCGTTCGGGAACAGGTCCTCGTCGCCGCAGTACGGGCAGTAGAACGGTGCGGCGCGCTCGCTCACGACAGATCCTCGTCCTTGGCACGGGTGACCCAGGACGCGAAGCGCTCGCCGTCCTCGCGCTGCTTCTCGAAGCGCGTGACGACCCGCTCGACGTAGTCGGGCAGACCGGCCGAGGTGACCTTGAGCCCGCGGACCTTGCGGCCGAATCCGGCCTCCAGTCCGAGTGCGCCGCCCAGGTGGACCTGGTAGCCCTCGACCTGGTTGCCTTCGTCGTCCAGGACCAGCTGGCCCTTGAGACCGATGTCCGCCACTTGGATACGGGCGCAGGCGTTCGGGCAGCCGTTGATGTTGATGGTGAGCGGCTCGGCGAACTCCGGCAGGCGGCGCTCCAGTTCGTCGATCAGCGAGGCGCCGCGCGCCTTCGTCTCGACGATGGCCAGCTTGCAGAACTCGATGCCGGTGCAGGCCATCGTGCCGCGGCGGAACGGGGACGGGTTGACCCGCAGGTCCAGCGCCTCGAGGGCCGCGACGACCGAGTCGACCTGGCCCGCCTCGATGTCGAGCACGATCATCTTCTGCTCGGCGGTGGTGCGCAGCCGACCGGAACCGTGCTGCTCGGCGACGGCGGCGATCTTCGTCAGGGTGGCACCGTCGACACGGCCCACGCGGGGCGCGAAGCCGACGTAGAACTTGCCGTCCTGCTGCTGGTGCACGCCGACGTGGTCGCGCCACTGGCCGCTGGGCTGCTCGGGCGCGGGGCCGTCGGTCAGCTTGCGCTTCAGGTACTCGTCCTCCAGGACCTGGCGGAACTTGGCCGGGCCCCAGTCGGCGACCAGGAACTTCAGGCGGGCGCGGGTGCGCAGCCGGCGGTATCCGTAGTCGCGGAAGATCGAGATGACGCCCTCGTAGATGTCCGGGACCTCGTCGAGCGAGACCCAGGTGCCCAGGCGCACACCCAGCTTGGGGTTGGTGGAGAGACCGCCGCCGACCCAGACGTCGAAGCCGGGGCCGTGCTCGGGGTGGTTCACGCCCACGAAGGCGATGTCGTTGATCTCGTGCGCCACGTCGAGCAGCGGCGATCCGGAGATCGCGGACTTGAACTTGCGGGGCAGGTTCGAGAAGTCGGGGTTGCCCACGATGCGGGCGTAGATCTCGTCGATGGCGGGGGTGCCGTCGATGATCTCGTCCAGCGCGATGCCGGCGACGGGCGAGCCGAGGATCACGCGGGGGGTGTCACCGCAGGCCTCGGTGGTCGAGAGGCCGACGGCCTCCAGACGGCGCCAGATCTCCGGGACGTCCTCGATGCGGATCCAGTGGTACTGCACGTTCTGCCGGTCCGTGAGGTCGGCGGTGCCGCGGGCGAACTCCTCGGAGATCTCGCCGATGACGCGCAGCTGCTCGGTGGTCAGCCGGCCGCCGTCGATGCGCACGCGCAGCATGAAGTACTTGTCGTCCAGCTCCTCCGGCTCCAGGATCGCGGTCTTGCCGCCGTCGATCCCGGGCTTGCGCTGGGTGTAGAGGCCCCACCAGCGCATGCGGCCGCGCAGGTCGTTGGGGTCGATCGAGTCGAAGCCCGCCTTGGAGTAGATGTTCTCGATGCGCGCCCGCACATTGAGACCGTCGTCGTCCTTCTTGAACTGCTCGTTGCCGTTGAGGGGCGTGTGGTGTCCGACGGCCCACTGGCCCTCACCGCGGTGACGGCCGGTCTTGCGGCGCGCGGCGGCGGCGGGTGCGGCTGCTGCGGTCGTATCGGGGGTGGCGGCCATGGCGGTACGTCCTTCTTGGGCGGCTCGAGGCAGGGGCAGGGGGAGCGGCGGCGTGACCCCTGGCGCGCGTGGAGCGGATGTGGCAGATCCGCCGCCCTTTTGGGGCGGTGTTCGGCCTACAGGGGACTGCGGTGGTGGCTGACGGCGGGCGGTGTTCGCTTCCGCGGCGACGTCGGTGCGGGGCGCTGTCGCGGCGGTGAGTTGCGTCAGCGCGCCGGACAGATGGCGCTGGACATGCGGCCGAGGTCGACGTGCCGCCGACTCACCAAGGCAATTCCAGCTCCGTTCATGGGGGGAAGCGTGGCATGTGGCGATTGGAGGAGTCCACTACTGTCCACGATCCGGACGAACTCGTCTCGGATGGCAAGATGTCCGTGATGGGCGTCACCTCGCCAGCCCCTTTGTGCCCGCTTGTCCCACGGCCCACCCGGCCCCGCCGGCGTTCGAGACGCGGGTCTGGGGGAGCCCGCGGAACGGTGGAAGGGGGGTAGGGGCAGGGGGCAGGGGGGCAGCCTCGCAGGGCCGCCCCCCTGTCGGAGCGGCTACGCGCCGGGCCAGGGGCCCGGGGTCGGCGCGACGGCCCTCTCCTCCGTCTCCTCCTTGAAGACCTTGAATCCGCGCCGGAGGTAGTTCGCCATGGCCGTCGGGCCGTCGTCGCTGCACGTGTGCAGCCAGACGCGCCGCGTCGGGGCCAGCTCCGGCCAGCGCTCGGCCAGGGACCAGGCCCGCTCGATGCCCACGGTCAGCAGGTGGCCGCCGATGCGCCGGCCCCGGAATTCGGGGAGGAGGCCGAAGTACATGATCTCCACCACACCGTCCGGCTGCGGGTCCAGTTCCACGTACCCCGCGGGGGTGCCCCGGTCGTACGCCACCCAGGTCTCCACGCCGGGACGGCCCAGCTGCTCCACCCACTGCGCGCGGGTCAGCGACAGCCGGTCCGTCCAGTGGATGTCGCCGCCCACCGAGGCGTAGAGGAAGCGGCTGAACTCGGGGGAGGGGACCTCCGACCGGACGATCCGGATCTCCGGGCCCGGGACGGCCGCCGCGACGAGGTCGGACGGTGCGGTCATTTCCAGGGACCAGGTGGTCAGTGTGCTCGTGCTCATGGACGTCAGGGAATCATGCCGGTCGCCGCAGGGCCCAGCCGGGCGCTGATCACCGCCGGCGCCGTGGAGTGCGGCAGCAGCGCGGCCGGGTCCGCCGGGCGGATCAGCTCGATCTCCACGTCGTGCGCGAAGCGGTACGGGCGGTGGGCCAGCACGCCGCCGAGGTTGCGGCGCACCCGGGAGATTTCCGCGCGGACCGTCACCGTGCGCGTCGGGTCCCCGAACAGCTCCTGCGAGAGTTCCGCCGCCGAGCGCCCCTTGGGGGCCTCCGCCAGCAGGAACAGGAGCTCCGCGTGGCGCGGGCTCAGCTCCTGCGACCAGCTCCCCGCGGCCCCGTAGACGGTGGCCCGCCATTCGCCGGGCCGGCTGAGGTCGAGGACGACGCGGGCGGCCGCCCCGGCGCCGGTACGGGCCTCCGTGACGTTCACCAGCCAGCCGCCGGGCAGCGGCTCCACCAGGCAGTCCCCGAGCTGCGGCACCCACACCCGGCCCGGGCCGAAGCTCTTCGGCAGCGGGATCCGCTCCGTCGGCGCGAGCCCGGTGACGGCCGCCGTCCAGCCGTTGCCGTCCACGGCCAGCGCCCGCCCCGGCATCCGGGCCAGCAGCGGGGCCGCCACCGTCCGCAGCCGTTCCAGCGACTCCAGGTGGCGCACCCGCAGTTCCCGCTCGGCGAGCCGGGCCACCGAGCTCACCCAGGCCAGGGTCGCCGGGTGCATGGTGGCCAGCGGCCCGCTGACGTCCAGTACGCCCAGCAGCGAGCCGTCGCGGGGGTCCCGTACGGGGGCTCCGGCGCAGGTCCAGTCGTGGTGGCTGGAGACGAAGTGCTCCGCCGAGAACACCTGCACCGGTCTGCGGGTCACCAGGGCGGTGCCGACCCCGTTGGTGCCGACCACCGCCTCGTCCCAGTGGGCGCCCACCCCGAAGCCGAGGCGGTCCGCGTTGCGCAGGATGGAGGAGTGGCCCTCCCGCCACAGCAGCCGCCCGTCGGAGTCGGCCACGACCATGATGTGCAGGGCCTCGTCCAGGGAGGGCAGCAGTCCTTCGCGCAGGACGGGCAGCAGTTCCCGTAGCGGAGAGGTCTGACGGCGCTCCTCGGTCTCGGCGGCCGACAGCATCCGCGAGCGGCTGTCGCGGTCGGGGTGGACACCGCCCGCCATCATCCGGCGCCATGACTCGGCGATCTCCGGACGCGGCGCGGCCGGCGGCCGGTCCCCGGCGAGCGCGGCCGCCCGTACCCCCTTGAGCAGACGCGCGGCCTCCCGTGCGTCCATGGCCGAGATGCGTGCCGCACCGACCGCGCCGCCTGTGGTGTGGACCACCGGAACCTCCCCGTGCCGAACATGCGTACGACGGTTCCCGCCCCCGAGGGGCCGTCCGGTGCGCGCCGCTTCCGAGGGGCCGACCGGTACGCCCGAAGGACGGTTCCGAGTCAAAGGTTGCAACGTCTTGCAACTCTCGCCAAGTCCCGGTCGCCCGATCGAAACTGTGCGGACGTCGCCGAGCGACGTGACAGCTCCTTCCTCGGGGCTTCTCGGATCAGGGGTGGTGCCGAGTCGGCGCGGCGCCATCCCTGTTCCAGGTCAACGGGCCCGGATCCCGCACCGCAGTGCTTTTCGGAGGGTTGGGGCCCTCCGCATCAGCCTGGCTTCCGGAGGGTTGGGGCCCTCCGTCGGCCCGCGATCAGGACGCGATCAGGATGCGATCCGGGCCCGTTCCACCACGGATCCCAGATCCAGACTGTGCGGCAGCGTGCCGAAGGCCGCGCCCCAGTCCCCGCCCAGCCGCGAGGCGCAGAAGGCGTCGGCCACCTCAGGCGGCGCCCAGCGCACCAGCAGGGACCCCTGCAGCACCAGGGCCATCCGCTCCACGACCCGCCGGGCCCGGGCCTCGATGCCCTCCAGGTCCGCGAGCTCGGTCAGCAGGTGCTTGATGGCCGAATCCAGCCGGTGGTCGGCGCCGCGCGCCAGGCCCACCTCCTGGAGGAAGGCGTTCAGCGCCTGCGGCTCGCGCTGGAGGGCGCGCAGCACGTCGAGGGCCTGGACGTTGCCCGATCCCTCCCAGATGGAGTTCAGCGGGGACTCGCGCAGCAGCCGGGGCATCCCGGACTCCTCGACGTAGCCGTTTCCGCCCAGACACTCCAGGGCCTCCGCCACCATCGGCGTACAGCGCTTGGTCACCCAGTACTTCGCGGCGGGGACCGCGATGCGCAGGAAGGCCCGCTCCTGCTCGTCGCCCGTGCTCTGGACGGCGTCGTACGCGGCCGCGAGGCGCAGCGTGAGGGTGGTGGCCGCCTCCGATTCCAGGGCGAGGTCGGCGAGCACGTTGCGCATCAGCGGCTGGTCGATGAGCGGTGCTCCGAAAGCGGAGCGGTGCTCCGCATGGTGAGCGGCCTGCGTCAGCGCCTGCCGCATCAGCGAGGCCGAGCCGATCACGCAGTCCAGCCGGGTCGCCGCGACCATCTCGATGATGGTCCGCACCCCCCGGCCCTCCTCACCCACCCGCCGCGCCCACGTCCCGTCGAACTCCACCTCGCTCGACGCGTTCGACCGGTTGCCCAGCTTGTCCTTCAGCCGCTGGATCGCGAAGACGTTGCGCGTCCCGTCCGGCAGCACCCGCGGCACCAGGAAACAGGTCAGCCCGCCCGGAGCCTGCGCCAGCACCAGGAACCCGTCGCACATCGGCGCCGAGCAGAACCACTTGTGCCCCGTCAGCAGGTACTCGCCCGAGGCGTCCAGGGGCACCGCCGACGTCGTGTTCGCCCGGACGTCGCTGCCGCCCTGCTTCTCCGTCATGCCCATCCCGAAGAGCACCCCGGCCTTCCGCCCGGCCGGCCGCAGCCCCTCCTCGTACACGCGCGAGGTCAGCCGCGGCTCCCATTCGGCCGCCAGCTCCGGATCGGTCCGCAGCGCCGGTACCGCCGCGTGCGTCATCGAGACGGGACACCCGTGCCCCGCCTCCGCCTGCGACCACACGAAGAACCCGGCCGCCCGCCGCAGATGCCCCGCCGGCCGCCCCCACGCGTCGGTGAGCCCGGCGCCCACGGCGTGCCCGAGCAGCCGGTGCCACGAGGGATGGAACTCCACCTCGTCGATCCGGTTTCCGTACCGGTCGTGCGTCCGCAGCTTCGGCGGGTTCTCGTTCGCCTGCGTCCCCCAGTCCTGCGCCTGCCGGGACCCGGCCGCGCGCCCCAGATCCGAGAGCTCTTCCCTTACTTCCGAAGCGAGTTGGGGCGCGGCGTCCGCGAGGTGCCGCTCCACCCCCTCGCTCAGGACCCGGTCGCTGCCGTATACGTCGTGCCCCACGAGCGGCGGGGCCTGATTGCTGACTGTGTGGGTGGTGGCTGCCATGCCGATACCGTAAGGACGTGCAGCACGCGAAAGAAACACCCGAGCGGATTCCGGGACGCCTCCACCGGGCCCGCGCCCTCTACCGCAACGTCTCCAAGCGCAAGATGGCGTGGCTGCTGCTCAAAGACACCGTGAACTCGTGCATCGAGTACCGGATCCTCGGACTCGCCGCCGAGGCGGCCTTCTTCACCCTGCTCTCCCTGCCCCCGCTCTTCCTGGGTTTGCTGGGCCTCCTCGGGTACGTCGACGGCTGGTCGGGCGGTACGACCGTCGCCAGCATCGAGGAGAACATCCTGCGCGCGGTCGGCACCGTGCTCTCCGACCGGGGCGTCAACGACATCGCCAAACCGATGCTCGACGACGTCACCGGCCGGGGCCGCCCCGACCTCATCTCCCTCGGGTTCGCCTTCGCCCTCTGGTCGGGCTCGCGCGCCGTCAACGTCTTCATCGACACCATCACCGTCATGTACGGGCTCGACGGACACCGCGGCATCGTCAAGACCCGGCTGCTCGCCTTCGTCCTCTACATCGCCGCCCTGCTGATCGGCGCCATCGTGCTGCCGCTGATGGTGGTCGGGCCGGACGCGGTGGTGCGGCTGGTGCCCTGGAGCACCGAGGTGATCGCGGTCATGTACTGGCCGGTCGTCACGCTGCTCTCCATCGCCTTCCTGACCACGCTCTACCACGTCTCCGTCCCGGTCCGCTCGCCCTGGATCGAGGACGTGCCCGGCGCGCTGGTCGCCCTCGCCATGTGGGTGCTCGGCTCGTTCCTGCTGCGGATCTACCTCACCAACACGGTGGAGGGACCGACCATCTACGGATCGCTGGCCGCCCCCGTGGCCATCCTGCTGTGGATCGGCATCTCGGCCTTCGCCGTCCTCGTCGGGGCCGCCGTCAACGCCGCCATCGACCGGGTCTGGCCCTCGGTGGCCACCGCCGCGGCGCGCGAGGCGAACGAGCGGGTCCGCGAGGCGGAGGCCGCGCAGCTCGTGGCCCGGGCGGCCGCCTGGCGGGCTCTGGCCGAGGGGGAGTCGGAGGACGACGAGGGCGACGAGGACGGGGGCATGCCCTCGGAGTTCCCCGAGCGCTGGTCGAAGTTCCTGCCCCCGGAGGACTACCACTCCCGTCTGCGCAAGCACTGACGCGAGCACTGCCGCGAGCGCCGACCCCAGGGGCGGCCGCCGTCGTAGCCTGGTGGGCGTGTACGGGGAACGGCCGTCCCGCGCCGTGCTGCGGGACCGGCGGGTCGAGCTGGCCGACCCGTGGCCTGCCGCCGAGGTGCGGCGCCTCACCGCGCGCGTGGCCTCGTACGGGGATCCGCGCGCGGGACTGGAGGAGCTGGCCCTGCTCCGCGCGGCCGACTACGGGCTCCCGGACCCCCTGGTCACGGAGGTCGCGGCCCGGCTGCGCGCCGGGCGGGGCGTGGCGGGGGCCGTCGACCACGCCGGGGTCCTACGCGACGGGGTCGGGTCAGGCGGGGTCGGGCGTTCCGCCCGCCGCGGCTGCTGCCCCCGCTACGCCCGCTACGCCCGCTTCGGCTGCCGCGGCTGCCGCGAAGAGGGAGACCCCGGAGCCGTCCGGGTCCAGGACGACGGCGTAGCGCTGCCCCCAGAAGGCGTCCCAGGGCTCCAGGTGGCCCGTGTGCCCGGCCTCCGTCAGCTCGGCGTACAGCGAGTCCACTTCGGCGGGGGAGCCGCAGAGGAACGCCAGCCCCACCCGGCCGTCGCTCGCGGGGCGGGTCCAGGACGGGTCGAAGGAGCGGATGACCTCCTCCGTGTCCCAGCCGATCCGCAGCCCGCCCGGCAGGGCGGCCTCGACGTGCGGCTGGGAGTCGGCTCCGCCGGGCACGTCGATGCCGAGACGCCGGTAGAAGGCGAGCGATGCGGCCATGTCGGAGACGACGATGCCGATCATGTCGAGCCGGGGAGTCGTTGGGCGAGCCGTTCGGGAAGTCATGATCCCAGGCTAGAACCCGACGGCGCGTTCGCGGACCCGATCAGTCCAATCGGCTTCCCCACCCGGTGGGCACGGTCCGACGGAGTGCACGGCGGCGATGACGAGATCGAGGTCGCGCGGGTTCACCGGTCCCTGATGACCGACCCCGATCGGGGGCAGGCAGCTGGGCCGGGGCGGTCCTCACCCCACGAGCCCAACGGGTGGGCGGGCAGCGCACGCCGCTCAGAGCACCCGGGACTTCGCGATGCGTTCGGCGATGGCCTGCTTGTCGAGGTAACGGCGGACGTCGTGGGCTTTCAGCTTGCCGTTGTCGACCTTGACGTCGGTGATCCCGACCGCGAGGGAGGGAGAGGCCCCGGAACCTGGGCACCGGGTCGAACGGGGCGTAGAGGTTCGTCCACTCCACCCCCGCCGGAACGGCCAGCGGGGCACCGGGCGTGTGGACGCCCTTCCTGACCGCCAGCCAGCTCAGCGGGGACCCGCAGGTGATCAAGGAGGCCGCTCCCGGGCCGCCGTCCGTGGCGGCCGGAACCTCGCCGCGGCTCAGCATGTCGTAGAACACGACGCTGCCCAGCGAGTGGGCGATGACCATCCGGGCGCCCGTGGCGGCCAGCGCCGCCCCACCTCGGCGCGTACGGCGGCCCCGGTCTCCTTGTCGCGCAGGTAGCCGTGTGCCTCGCGCACCAGCCACAGCAGACGGTCCGTCACGCGCTCGCGGTACTGGGCGGGGAGGCGCAGCCGCGGTTCGTTTCGGCCGGTCCCCAGGGGGTCAGGCTGTGGAACGTCGGCCAGGAGACGACCCCGTACTAGGACGGTCTGACGGAGACGCCGTACGAAGGGGCCCCCACGGGGAGTGTCCGGACGGAACCAGATGTGGCCGCTGTGCCGGTCAGGCTATCCGCGTCCCGGACGAGCCGGGGAGGTCGTCGTGCTGGGAACCCGAGGAGAGGTCCGAACCGCTCACCACGTCACATTCCGCAGCCGCCTGGAGGTCCGTGATGCCATGACGGGGCGCCTGGTCAAACATCTGGACGTAGGCCCCGCCCTGGCGGTCGAGCCGATCCCTTCGCCGGCCGGCACGGCGTACGTTGCGGTCGAAAGCCGCAGCTCGTTCCGGCCCGACGAGCCCGGTCCTCCACCTCCACGGTCCGGCCGGCCTGGCGACACTGACACTGGACCCGCGACTGCTGTGAGCGGCCGCGCCGTTGCCGGGCAGCACATTCTCGAGTGAAGCCCAGCCCCAGCCGGGGCATGGCCGGCCCCGGGAAGTCGAGGCTGGCGCCCGGCATGCGGTGTTTTGCCTGGTCAACAGGGGGATGGTCGTGCCGAGCCCGTCCGAGGCGGACCGTACAGTGTGACGCCCATGTGGACGTCCACATCGGAGACATCGCTTCGGGGGGAACGAAATGCTCAACTCAGCGCGTTCGCGCGCCGGGTCCAGATCCGTGAGAAGGCTGCTGGTCCCTGCCCTACTGGCGGCGCTGCTGACGCCCGTCGTCCCGGCGGGGAACGCGTTCGCCGCGACGCCGTCGGTCACTGCGTCCACGAGTGCGGCGCCCGCACCCGCACCCGCGCCCGCACCCGTACCCGCGCCGCAGGCTGAACCGGTGCGACGCCCGGCGAGCCCGGTCCACGCGAACAAGGCTGCGGAGCGGGGGCAGGCCCCGGCGGATTCGGCCGCCGAACCCTGCACGCCCCTCGCGCTCACCCCGCTCGGCGATCCGCGCGGGGCCGTCGCCAGCGGCACGATCCAGGCTCAGGGCACAGCCTGCTTCGAGGTCGTGGTGACGAAGCCGGGCCTGCACCGGCTCCTCGTCTCCGACCCGTACCTCCAGCCTTCCCTGAGCTCCGGTGGGAGCCCGGTCACATGCGGGGCCCCGTCCGACTCCTGGTGTGAGCTCGCGGCCGGAACGTACACGCTCTCGGTCTACAACAGCGCCTCAAGGCCCATCAAGAACCCGGTCTCCCTGGTCCCGCTGATGGCCACGCCGGGATGTCCGGCCGTCGCCGGCACCCGCTACGACTCCGCCCCCACCACGGGGAACGTGACAGACCCTTTGAGCATCGTCTGTCATGAGTTCACCGCCGCTCCCCGCGAGCGGATCGCCGCCGACTTCAGGCTGCCCGAGTACGGGGACTACGCGCACTGGATCACGGACGGCACGGGCAAGCGCCTCTGTGCAAGTGAGCCCTGCGTCCTGCCCGCAGGGGTGGGCGGCTACCGCGTCCTCGCCGAGGTCAGGAACCCCAGCGCAGGCTTCCCCACCCCGTACAGCCTGAAGGTCCGGCGCCTGTCGAACCCCGAGGGCTGCGTGCCGGTCGCCATGACCGCGTACGGCTCCGCGCCCGCGCAGGCCGCCCCGCAGACCGGGTGCAGGACCTTCACCCCGGCCGTGACGGGCCGTTACGACGTCCGAGACGTCGATGCGCAGGGCAAGGCCTCCGGCATCGCGGTTCACGCGGCGAACGGCTCCGTCGTCTGCGAGGACGCGCGAGACTGCTCGCTCACCGCAGGCACCCGCTACACCCTGCTCACGGACCGCGCTGTGCGCATCCTGTCCCGCACGGCCGCGGCGGGCTGCGAGGACGTGGTCACGCTCGCGCGCGACCACAAGGGCACGTTCGCCGTCCCCGGCGAGGTCGACTGCCTGAACCTGCCGGTACCCCAGGGTGCCCACATCGCCGTCCTGTCCGACGGCGCCGCATCCATCACCATCGTCGACGCCAAGGGCGCCGCCTTCTGCGAGGGCGAGGGCGCCCTGAAGGACGGCACCTGCGCCTTGGGTGGCACGGCTCCCTACCGCGCCCTCGTCTCCAAGCTCGACCCGGCCGGGGAGAGCGACGTCTACCGTCTCGTCGTCCACCGCACGGACGCGCCGAGCGCCTGCCGCACCTTCCTGCCCGGCGACTTCACGGGGAAGCCGGCCCGGATGACTGTGAAGAACACCGCGGAGGTCTTCGCCGACTGCCTGTCCATCGCGGCCGGCAACCACTCCGCGCACGAAATCTTCCAGATCCAGCGGATCTCCGGGGACTCGCACGCAACGGTCGACGTCCTCGACGAGAAGGGCAAGCCGGTCTGCTCCGTCAGCACGGCCTACGGCTCCTTCGCCACCTGCGCCCTGACGGCCAAGGCCGCGCACACCGTCCTCGTCCGGGGCCGGAACGTGCCCGCCGAGTTCGCCCTGACCCGCCTCGACGTCACTTCCACCGCGCGCGGCTGCGTCCCGACGCCGGCCGTAGCGGTGGGCGGTCCGTCCACCGGAGGCGTACCGGCCAAGCCCGGCACCTTCCTGTGCCACCAAGTGACCACGGCCGCCGCCGCGGACACCCTCCACCTGAACGCCCGGGACGCACTGGGCACCGTCCACCTGCTCGGCTTCAAGGCGAACGGCGAAGGCGTCTGCGACTACTTCGACGCGGGCTGCGCCGTCACCGGCTCCACCCGCTACCAGGTCCTCGCCCAAGTCCCGGACGGCAAGACCGCGGCACCCGCCTACCGGCTGGACGCAATGCGCATCGGCACGGCGGCCGGTCCCGCCCCCGAGTGCGTCAAGGTCACGGACGTCAGCAACGGGTTCGGGCCGCTGACCGGCACCCTGAGCGAGCAGAAGACGGCGATCTGCGCCGTGCTCCCGACCGTGACGGGCGACTACTTTGACCTGCGGTTCACCCCCGCCGAGCCCTTGGAGCAGTCGCCCACACTCTGGCTGTACGACCGCTCGGATCTGCAGAGCAGGTGCTGGGGAGGCGATTACTACTCCTGCTATCTGCCAACTGCCGCCCCTCCGAAGGTTTCCAGGCCGAGCACGCTCGTGATCGGTCTGCCGGAGAAGCCCGCGAAGACCTCCACCGCGGTACGGCTCGATGCCACGTGCTCCCACTCTCCCTGCGGTCAGGAGGACCCGGCCCCCAGCACGGTGGGGCCGTCCACGGTAGGCCGGGGCAAGGTCACCATGACCGTCACGGGCACCGGTCTGAACGAAGAGGTTTCGGTCGAGGTGACCAACGACAGCTTCGGGGTCCGGTCGACAACCGTCTCCATCGCTTCCGACCGGCGCAGCATGAGGGTCGCCCTGGACCTCACGAAGGCCCCGCTCGGCCCGCTGTCCGTGAGAGTGACTGCGCGCGGCGACGAGTGGGTCAACGGCACCGTCACCGTCGTCGCACCGATCCGTTCGACAGCCGCCCCCACCATCAAGGGCACCGCGGTCGTCGGTGGCAAGGTCACGGCGACGACCGGCTCCTGGTCCCCGGCCGCCGACTCCCACACCTACCAGTGGCAGGCCGACGGAAAGACCATCGCCGGGGCCACGGCCGCGTCGTACACCCTGCCCTCCGCGCTCCAGGGCAAGCAGCTCACCGTGGTGGTGACGGCCCGCAAGGCCGGACACCCGACGGTGAAGACGGCCAGCGCCGCCGTGCTCGTCAAGGGCGTAGCACCCAAGGCGACGACGGCCCCGACCCTGACGGGAACGGCCAAGGTCGGGCGCGTCCTGACCCTGAGCCGCGGGACGTGGACGCCGACGCCGACCTCGTACACGTACAAGTGGTACGCGGACGGCAAGCTGATCACCGGTGCGACCAAGTCCACCTTCACCCTGACCAGCGCACAGCGCGGCAAGCACATCACCGTGAAGGTGACGGCCTACCGGACCGGCCACCTGACCGGCACCGCGACCACCCGCGCAACGGCCACGGTCACCGGCTGACCCATCCGATCCAAGCAAAGCCCTTGGGGCGGCCATCCGGCCGCCCCAAGGGCTTTCCCGCCCCGCCCGAGAGGCGGGCCAACGCCCGGCTGCCCGTGACTCAGTAGGGGCTTCACTCCACGGTGAATCCGCCACGGCCGTCCGTTTCGCGCAGCCACCCGAGCCAGTCACACCAAAGTTGATCGGCCTCCAGCTCAGAGCGGATAGTTGGGGAGGAGACCGCGTAACGGTTCAGCGCCTCCTCGACTTCGCTGGCTCCCACCAGCCAGGGGCCGTTGCTCAGCAACTTGAACTCGGGGATCCCCGTCATGCCGGGCACCGTCTGAGCCGAAGCTGGAGATGCGCCGCGACCAGCCGGGCAGCGCCTCGCAGCTACTGCGGCGGCTCGGCCTCGGCGAGATCCCACTGACCCACGACGCCTTCCACGAGCTCCAGCCCTGGCGGGCCGCCGCTCACCTGGAAGAACTCCTGATGACGTGCGGAGCCCTGCCCTCGATCGACAAGTACCTCTGCTCCTTCCAGCGCTGGCTTCCCGGCCACCTGACCGGCATCGCCGACCCCGAGCACGCCAAGACGATCCGGCTCTTCGCGACCTGGCACATCCTTCCCCGGCTGCGGACCCGCGCCGAGAGGAGCCACATCACACCCAGCATCCGCCGGTTCGCCGCCGAACAGGTCAAGCACGCGACCGCGTTCCTGCAATGGCTCGGCGAGCGAAACAGCACCCTCGCGTCATGCGGCCAGATCGACGTCGACGCCTGGTTCGCCGAGAACACCGAACACGCCCGCACCTGCCTGAGAGCCTTCCTCAACTGGCCCATGCAGAGCCGACGCTGCCGACGCTCCCTGTCCATCCCCAAGATGAAGGTCTCCCGCCGGGCCGCACTGAGCGAAGACGAGCGCCTCGATACCCTTGGCCGGCTGCTGACCGATACCGAGATACCGATGCGACTCCGTGTCGCCGGAGTCATCGTGCTCCTCTACGCGCAGCCCGCGAGCCGCATCGTCCGGCTCGGCGTTGACGACGTCATCCGCGACGGCGACACCGTGCTGCTGCGGCTCGGTGAGCCGGCCTCGCCCGTCCCTGATCCGGTCGCCGCCCTGCTACTGGAGCACATCGCGAACCGCGACAACATGAACACCGCTACCAACCCCGCGTCCCGCTGGCTTTTCCCGGGCCGCCGGGCGGGGCAGCCGACCCGCCCCGACCACCTGTCCGCGCTCTTGAACGAAGTCGGGGTCCCGACCGCGGCAGCCCGCGGCGCCGCGATCCGGCAGCAACTCCTCGAACTTCCTGCACCCGTCGTCGCGGACGCTCTCGGCTACCACGACAGGACCACCAGCCGGCTCCGCAACGAGACCGGCGGGACATGGAGCCGATACGCACCAGGAGATCACGAACCGGGCCGAACGCCCACAACCCATGCCGGGCACACGGGTGATCCGCCGCCACCCGTCCCCGGCGGATTACATGTTGATCATTGGGCCTGAAAACGTCTATCTGAAACCGGTCGGCGACCCGTAGTACTGGCTTCGCGGCCCACCGGCCGTCCACGATCTCAAGGAGCCATCACCCATGACTCGCTTTCGCACCCTGTGCATGGCCCTCACCGGCACCGCGGCGCTGTTCGCCCTGACCGCCGCGCCCGCGCACGCCGCCCCCGGCGACGTGACCACCTCCTGTTCGAGCGTCCTCACCCCGAGCGGCTTCGTCGACGTCAGCTGGGGGTACAGCAGCAGCTGCGGCACGCAGAGCTTCAGCCCGAACATCAAGCAGATAAAGCAGCTCACCGGGCTGCCCGTCGGCACCGTGGTCCAGGCCTGCAATTCCACCTACCAGCCCTTCGGCTGGGTTCAGACCGCCTCGTACTACAGCGGCAGCTGTGTCTCCTCCTCGGTCCCCAGCTTCAACAACAACGCCTGGACGCTCAAGCGCGTCTCCTGACCCGTCCGCCCCGACGCCGCGGTCGTGGAGTTCGCGGAGCAGGCGGTCGGCCGGCTGTTCCCCGGACGCCGGGCGGGGCAGCCCTTCCGTCCCGACCACCTGTCTCCGCACTCCTCAACGAGATCGGCGTCCCTGTGGCCGCCGCCCGCGGCGCCGCCATCCGACAACAACTCCTTGAGATGCCCGCTCCCGTCGTCGCGGACGCTCTCGGCTACCACAACAAGACCACCACCCGCCTGCTCAACGAGACCGGCGGAACCTGGAGCCGATACGCCCCTGGAGATCACACACGGTCACCGGCAGGCTGGGTTCCACGGAGAACTGGCGACAGTTGAATACGAGAGCCCACCAGTAGCAGGTCCCTGTTCGGGCGGGTCGAGATGTGGTGCGTGCGGCAGGCCAAATGCCGTTGTCGGTCATTCGATCACGCTGTTACGCTCCGCTCGCGTCCTCGACTGCAAAAAGGAGGTGGGAACCGTGAGACAGCTGACTCTCATGTGCTCCCACCCCGTTCCGAGGACGCCGAGGATCTGAAGGGGAGCGCGTCGCTACCCGGAAGGACCCCTCGCGTGACCGATCTGGTCATCCGCCCCCTCGCCACAGGCGAGGAAGCACTCTTCGAATCCCTACCCGATCCCGGTCTGGTCGGCTTCGCCGCCTTCGGCGACACCTACAGCGGGATGGCCGCCGCCGGTGAGTACCGCCCCGAGTGGACCTGGGTGGCCCTGCGTGACGGCGTCGTCGTCGCGCGAGCGGCTTGGTGGGCCGGGCCTAAGGACGACAAGCCGCTTGCTCTGGACTGGTTCGACTTCACGGACGCCAGTGCGGCCGTACAACTGCTCCGCGCTTCGCCGCTGCACGCCGAGTACTCGCTCAAGCTGCCGCCCGGCTGGCGCGACGTCCCTGCGGTCCGGGAGCAGGCCCGGGCCCGGATCGACGCGGCCATCGCCGCAGGCATGTCTCCTCTGGTCGAGCGCTTCCGCTACCGCTGGACACCCGACTGCGGCGTGCCCGTGCGCCCGGGCCGCCTCGAATTCCGTCCCGAGCCCGACGACGCGGCGGTCCTCGACGTCTTCCGCCGTATCCACCAGGGCAGTCTCGACGCCCATGTTCGCCGCACTGTTGCCGCATCCGGGCTGGAGGCGGCCGCACTGGAACAACTGGACTATCTGCGCTGGTTGCCGAGCCCGCGCGAGTGGTGGCGCCTTGCCTACAACCCTGCCGGGGAACTCGTCGGCTTGAGCGTCCCCGCCCGCCACTACGGAGACCCTCTCATCGGCTACATCGGCGTCGTGCCCGAGCACCGCGGCCACGGATACGCGTATGACCTACTCGTCGAGGCCACGCACAAGCTCGCTGACGAGGGCGTGGACCGCATCGTGGCCGGGACTGACCAGACCAACACTCCGATGGCCGCCCACTTCGCGAGGGTCGGTTACCCCATCGCCCAGGAACGCATCGACCTGATCTAGCCCCGGGGCGCGATCTCAGGACCCTCGTATGAATTCCCTCATACAGGGGTGATTGCCCAGGAAGGATCTTCAGGGGAGGGGCACATGAGCGGGCATCAGCAGTCCGCGGTGAACGACGGGGACAGCGACGAGATCGTCGAGGCCGAACTCGTCGCGGACGACGAGCTGCTATCGGCACCCACCGTCCACCGGTCGCACCCTCCTCGGCCCCTGGTCGACCAGCACACGATCCTCTATCCGGGGGAGGCCGTTCCCACAGAGGCGGACGCGCCGGCGTACACCCGCACCGACTTCGAGGTCTCCGCGGGCACGGCGCAACGCCTGCGCGACAAGTCCAGGCCCGCCAACACCAGCCGCAACTACAGCAGTGAGCGCAGGAAGTTCGCCGGGTGATGCGAGGCGATGGGCCGGGCCGCGCGGCCCTGCACGACGGCCACGTACGTGGAGTGGGTCGCCGGCCTGATCGCCCGCGAGATGGCGCCGAACACCATCCGCACGTACATGTCGGGCGTCCGCACGTGGATGCCCGAGGACCACCGCCCCGGAACGACCGAAGCGCGGGGGATGCCGGCGGAGTACCGCAAGGAGTGGGGCAAGCGGAACCGGGTCCGCACAGCGCATCCATGGCCACCGCCCGCGGCGACTACGTCACGGGCGACGCCCTCAACGACTGGATCCGCCACCGCGCCCACCTGGCCGGCCTCCCCACCTGGCACCTGGTCACTTCCCACGGCCTACGCCGCGGCGGTGGTCAGCACATCGCGGACGCCGGCGCCGACCCGACACAGCAGGGCCGCTGGAAACCAGGCTCGGCCACGGTAAAACGCGAGTACCTCGACCGCGCCCCATCCCGCGCCCAAAACCCCTGGCACCAAGTCCGGGCTGCGAGTACCAGCACCGACAACGGGTAGTACGGCCGAAATGAGTCCCCACGCCAGGCAGTTATACCGGCAGGCCGGAACCCCTATTCCCCGCCATAGGTTCTCCTCCATCTCGAGCCAGCGGCGCTGCTCTTCGGGTGTGTAGCCGGGATGGTCCTGGAGGTGTACCAGGGCATTGACCCACTGTTCCCCGAGGCCGTCGGGCTGAGTGAAGCGGTCCGCGTGGCCGGTGTCGAGGTGGGCGTCGAGTCGGACGAGGGCGCCGAGGGCAGCGGGCTGGTCGTAGCGGAGATCGGTGCGGGGGAGGTAGCGGTCGAGGTAGGCGGTGAGGATCTCGGCGTCCGCGGGGGTGCCCAGGCGGGCCAGGGCGAAGCAGTAGCCGCCGCCGGAGTAGCAGACCTCGCTGGCCAGGAGCAGGTCGCCGATGCGCTCGAGGAACAAGGTGCGCCGGCCCACGCCGATCAGCCAGGCGGCGGTGAGGCGTGAGCGCCATTCGTAGGCGAGGAGGGCTTCCAGCTCGGCGTCGGTGATCGTGGCAGCGTCCTCGATCAGGTGGCGGGCAAAGCGTTCGGCGTGCGGCCACCCCGGCCGCAGGACGCGGCCGCTGCCCAGTTCGAGGTAGCGCGGGCGCTCCGAGTCCTTCTTCGTCACGTAACGCTCGATCACGTGGCCGTATCCGATCTCCTCGGGGCGCTGGAACGGCACGGGATCACCTTCCGGATGTAGGTCACCGCGGGAGACGATCAAGGTGGGGCGACGAAGACGTTCTCGCCGCCTGGTGCGCCTACGTCCGCGCGGACCTCACCCAGGAGCTCTTTGGCTGGAAGGCGGAGCACTCCACCGAGGAGGGCGTCCGCGACTCGCTGCGCTGGTACGCCGAGCGGGACAGCGTGCTTGGGAGCTGACTACAGCCACATCGCCCGGGAGCGGCTCAGACAGGGTCGAAGGCGGGGACCTCCCCGCGTGCGCGGCGAGCAAGCTTGCTGACCTGCCACTCCAGGTCGGCAGCAGCACGTTCTGAAGTACTTTCAGCGGAATCGACATCTGCGATGAATCGCGCGAATGAAGCAAGGACACCTGCCGCCGTCGCCTGGTCCGGACTGCGGTCCTACGACCTGGACCGGCCGCGCCTGCGCATGGGCCTGTACCGCACGGTCCTGGCCGAGGGGCAGCACGAGGACCTCGTCACCCTCCTGAACCGCGACCTCCTCCTCGCGCAGTGGCCCGTCCTGCGCACCCTCGTCAGCCGGCACCTGCGCGAGGTCTGGGAGGACGCCTTCCCCGAGCTGATCGCGGCGGCGGGATCCGCCGCCGCGTGAAGCTGACCGACCTGCACCGCCGGCTCCTCGCGGCCGTGATCGACATCGGTGCCGCGTACCCCCTCGTGATCACCGGCGGGTACGCCGTTCAGGCCCACGGCCTCGTCGAGCGCCTCAGCCAGGACCTCGACGTGGCCACCGAGAACCCCGCCCCGATGGCCGAGATCGTCACCGGCCTGGAGCAGGGCCTGACGGCCCGGGGCTGGCAGGTGCGCGTGATCTCCGTGGACCCCCTGTCGGCCCGGTTGATGGTCGTCGACCCGGACTCCGGGCAGGAGTGCGAGGTCGACGTCCTCAAGGAGCACTTCTGGAACCCGCCGGCCCAGACCGAGTACGGCCCGGTACTCGCCTTCGACTCCCGTCATCGGTACGAAGGTCCGCGCCCTGGCCGACCGCGGAGCGGTCCGCGACTTCATCGACGTCCACGCCGCCTCCCGCCACCGCACGACCACCGAGCTCGAACGCCTCGGCGAGCGCCACGGCCGCGACGAGTTCCGCCTTCAGGACCGGAACCGCACGATGTCGCCCTCGGCCACCCCGTCCTGAAGGAAGGGGGCGTTCCGCACCCTGGCCGTGTCGGCTCCGAGCCTCGTCGCCCACAGCCCCTCCGTGTCCTGCGGGAGCCAGCCCTCGCGCGGAGTGAAACGGAACCAGACCTTGATCTTCTCTACCGCGCACTCCATGAAGACCATCATGCGCGGCCTTCCGGCAGCGCATCGCGCCAGGGTCTGACCAGACGGGCAGCTTCGCCGTCAGAGATCCGCTGATGGGATCAACGACTCAGTGAGGTGCTCTTGAAGCTTGACCGTGGTGGTCTCTGGTGCCGGTGCAGACCAGGCGAGGTACTGAGACCAGAGGCGTCCCGCCGCGCGATTCGAGGCGTGAGAGATCCTTCCGGCATGGACAGCAAAACGAGCACCGGAGGATGGCCATGCACAACTTCTCGCTCCGGACGCGGATGACCGAGGAACTCGGTCCGGATCCCGATGACTCCGACCGGGACGCCGCTGCCGTCGCCTCGGACATCCTGAGCACGGCAGTTCTGACGCCCGAGCAGGCCGTGACCTGAGCGTTCGGTGGCAGGATCAGCCGATCGAGCAGATCGGATACCTGCGCCCACCTGCAGCCCGGTCCACTCCATGACCTGGCCTTGGCATGGCTGTCCGTCCGTAAACACCTGCCTTGAGCAGATCAGCCGCTGGTCGATGCCCTCTTCGTCATGCTGGCGGTGCGGGGTCTACCGCCGACGAGTTCAAGGCCGGGATCAAGGGGCACGGGCGGATCATGCCCGGCCCCCACGGGTTTCCCCGTGCCGGGCCCGGGCCAGGTGAGGCGTACGGTGACCATCACCGTCCGTACGACTGCGAAAGAGGTCCATGCGCGTTCTCCTGTACGGCCGTTAGCGCTCGCCCTGTCCTTGACCGCTGGGGTGGTCGCCGGGTGCGGTTCGGCAGCCGATGACGCGAAGCCGGGCACCAAGACCCCGCCCTCCGCGAGTGCACCGGCGCCGTCCGCGGAACCGCCGCCGAGGTGTTGGCCCCTTTCCTGCTGACGGTGCCCGCCTCCGGCACGCACACCGCGGGCGCGCGATGGTCGAGCTCGTCGCCGTCAGTGCGCCGGCCCCGCACAAGGCCACCTGGCGGACCACCGTCGAGCTGCCCGAGTGGGCGATCACGGCCGACTCGGTCTCGGTCGCGGCCGTGGGAGCGCAGGACGGTACGGCCGTGGTCATGGTTGTCGGTGGTGACGAGGCCGTGTCGTACGGCATCGACACCGCGTCCCACGCACGCCCTGCGGTGGAGAAAGGATGGGCTGGAGGCTGTCCAGGTCAGCACCGGGACGGTGACCGGCCTGCTCCACGGCGAGCCCCGCACCCCCAGTGGTCGGGCTCGACCTCGCCACCGGCAGCGAGAAGTGGCGCGGGGCGAAGGTGTACGCCGCCTTCATGGACGGAGCCGGGCCCTCCACGCTCCGCATCGCGGGCAGGACGCCCGGCGGCACGAAGACCGACCAGTTGCTGGACGTGTCGACCGGGCGGCTCCGTGCCGACATGCCCCCGGGGCTCGGCACGGTGACCTGCACCTACGACCAGGCCGAGACGCCGGTGTGTCCGCACGCCTTCGCGGTCGTCGCGTGATGGACGGCGACCCATCTGGCCACCCGGCCGGCGGCTGAACCGTCCCGCTGGCTGCTGCCTGCCTGCTGTTCGGGGGCCGCGGAGGGGAGTCACCCGAACTGGGCTTACTCCCCTCCTCCGGCGTTCCTGCCCGGTAAGACCTGCCGGGGCTCACCTCGCCCTGCCAGTTCCGGCCCGCACTGTCCCGGGCTCGTGAGGTCAGTCCTGCTCCTCCTCACGAGCGGCTCGCCTGCGCTTGAGGGCCCGCCACGCCAGACCGGTTCCGACGACCGCCCCTGCGAGGTTCAAGGCTGCGGTTCCCAGTCCGATGAGCCCGTTGATCAGTTCCACCTATCGGTCCTTCCGTGTCGTACGCGACTGCGTTGCAAGAAAGCTCGCAGGAGGGGATTTGGTGCGGCAGAGGCAACAAGGGCAGATCCCTGATCTTCCCGACGGGTGGGAACAATGCCTGGAAGGATCCCCGCAGAGGGGAGTTGATGCGGGGGATGGAAGAACCACGGCCAGGCCGGCGGCAGAAGGAACTGAGTGACAGGCTGGCTCCCGAGATGGCCGCCTGGGTCAGGTGCCTGCGCGAGTTCTACTCGGCTCTGGGCATGACGTATGCCGAGCTCGTTCCCAGGCTCGGGGGAAAGGCATCGACACTCTCGCGGTACTTCAGCGGTGAGCGGCTGCCGGAGATCGGCTTCTTGGACAGGCTCTTCGACGCCGTGGAGAAGAAGACGAAGGTCGATGTCCAGGATGAGGTGAAGCAAACGGTCCGCGGTCTCTACTACGAGGCTTGCCGGGTCCGTGAGCCTCGACTGCACGAGGTGTACGTCCTGCAAGACGCGCTCGAAGCGGCGACGGCGCGAGCGGAGCAGGCCCAGGAAACGATCTGGGGCCTGAGCCGCGAACTTGAGCTGGAGCGTGACCTTCGGGACAAGGCCGAAGCGGCGCTGCGCCAGCTCGAAGCCAGGGTCGAAGTCCGGGACGCCGCCGACGTCAGGCGACAGCTCGAACGAACGATGGCCGAGCGAGCCCGCCACGACCACCTCGTCGCGGAATTGTCCGAGTCTCTGACTCAGGCTGTCAGCGCCCGGTACGTCATCGCCCAGGAGCAGGGAGAGCTCACTCAGGCTCTGCACCGAGCCGTGCACGCCCTGGACGAGGACAGCACACCTGAGGTGCAGCTGGTTTCCGTGCCGGACGAGCCGTCGGCTGCCTGGTGGCGCTGGGGCCGCCGGCGTCGTGAGATGAAAGAGCTCCACAAGGTCGCCAGGCAGATGCTCGCCGAACTGCCCGACCTCCTGGAAGAGGCCGCAGCCGGCGGGTCCCGGGGGCCCATGGTCCTTGAATCCCTGGCATTCTCCTCCGGCGGACGCGCGTCAGAGGTGGTCAGGGCGCTCGATGAGATTCAGCGCCAGGCCCTTCGCCTTGCCGCCGAGCAGGCCCTCCTGAGGGACAACGTCAATGCGATGTTCACCAATCTCTCGCGCCGCTCGCAGGGTCTCATCCAGCGCCAGCTCTCGCTCATCTCCGAGATGGAGTCGCGCGAGGCCGACCCGAACCAGCTCTCCTCGATCTACAAACTCGACCACCTCGCGACCCGCATGCGCCGCAACGGCGAAAACCTCCTCGTCCTCGCGGGCGAGGAGCCGGGCCGCCGGTGGACCCGCCCCGTCCCGCTCGCCGACGTGCTCCGTGCCGCCGTGTCCGAGGTGGAGCAGTTCGAACGGTGCGAACTGTCCTCGGTGCCGGGCGTCGCCGTCATGGGCCGTGCGGTGAACGACCTCGTGCACCTGCTCGCCGAGCTGCTGGAGAACGCCACCTATTTCTCCCCTCCGCTGACCAATGTCAAAGCCATCGGTCACGCGCTGCCCGACGGCCGCGTGCTCGTCGAGATCCACGACACCGGCATCGGCCTCTCTCCCGAGGACCTCGCCGCGATCAACGAGCGGCTCGCGTCGCCGCCGACCGTGGACACCTCCGTCTCCCGCCGGATGGGCTTGTTCGTGGTCAGCCGTCTGTCCCTGCGCCACGGCATCCGCATCCAGCTGCGCCCCTCCGACTCGGGCGGAACGACGGCCCTCGTCATGCTCCCGCTGGACCTCATAGAGGACTTCCCGGAATCGGACGGAGGCTCCTGAGGAGGCGCCTCCGGCTGTGGCCAGTGACCCCGGCCAACTCCGTTCGCGCCCGGCCCACGACGGGCCGAGACGTGCAGTCAGTTCCCGCGTGGCAGCGGCGACTCCACCCACCAACCGTTCGAGCCCGACACGCTTTCAGCGCGTCGGGCTCTGTGCCAATGGCGGTCACAACACGGCGGCCGGACCTTCGAGGGCGTCGCCGTCCGCGTCGCCCAGCGCATCCTCGCAATGGCCGCCGCGATCTGGCACAACCACAATGCCGGCCAGCCGCTCACACGCCCGCTCATCGCCTACGACCACTGATCACATCGGAATGACTCGTGCAGGGGCGCCCGGACCCGGTCGTCTTGAACGCATCGGACACCGGATCCGGTCAGGCGGTGCCAGTGGTGGTGCCGGCGTCGTCGTCCTGGGGCAGGTGCCGGTAGACCGTGGCGCGGGAGACGCCGAGGGTGGCGGCGATCGCGGTGGCCCCGCTGCCCGCGGCGTGCATCCGGCGGGCCGCCTCGATCATGGCCGGGCTCATGGCTGCGGGCCGCCCTCGCCGGCCTCCCGGTACGGGCCGTGCGCTCGGAGCCGGTTCGGCGGGCCCGTCCAGCAGGCGCCGTACGCCGTCCAGCACGGCCTCGCGCAGCGCGGGGACCGGGGCGTCGGCGAAGAGCACCACCGGGTCGGAGAGCATGGCGACGGCCTGGGCGGCCCGCACCCGCTCCGCGAAGCCGGGGTCCGCCCCCGCGACCAGGGAGTTCGCCCGGAGCATGGCGTCGTGCAGGCGGGCGAAGGCCGGCCCGGGGGTGGCCAGGGCCATGTCCTGCAGGTTCAGCCGGAGCAGGTGGCGGTGCTCCAGCCAGACGTCGAGGATCCCCTCGATGGCGGCCCACCGCACCCGCCCGGGCCCGGGACCGGAGCCGCCCGCCGCACCGGATCCACCGGATCCACCGGGATGCGCCGACGCGGCGGCGCGGGCCAGGGCGGTCGCCAGATCGCGGAGCATCGGCTCCACCAGGGCGCCGAGGATGTCGGCCTTGCCGGGGAAGTGGTAGAGCACCGCCGGCTTGGAGACGCCCACCCGTTCGGCGATCTCCCGCAGCGAGGTCTCGTGGAAGCCGTGGACTCCGAACAGCTCCATGGACACCTGCAGGATCCGCCGCCGGGTGTCGGGAGCCGTCTCGATATTCGGCGCATTCTGCGACGCGACAGCGGGAGTTCGTGTCTCGTAAAGCGTCTCAGAATCTGCGGTTCCGCGGTTCTCCATGAAGAACAGCTTAGTCCCTTACCCCACTTGACGGCAGGTTCTATGGTCGGCGCTGACCGACGGTAAGTCCTCCCGTCCCCCCCGTCCCCCCGCTCGGCGTCGCGGCCGAGGGTCGGCCGTGTCCCGTAAAAGAAGTGGCGCGGGTCTGAGCGTGCTTGTTACGGTGGGGCCGTTCCCGCCGATCGCCGCGGGACCGCTCGTCAGTACGTACGCAGACCCGGAGGTGAGTTCATTGATGACCGTCATGGCGCAGGGCGTTGCCCGCACTCAGAAGACCATCAATGTCACTTCCGTGGCCTCCGGCTGACCTCTCACCTCCTTCGCGCCCGCTAGCGGCGCGCACCGCCGGGGCCACCCTGTGAAGGGTTTCCCTTGTCTTTCTCTTCTTTCCCGCAGGCTTCTCTCTCGCACGCCCTGACCCCCTACGGCTGGGACGACGCGTGGGCCGCCGAGTTCGCCCCCCACGCCGACCAGGGACTCGTGCCCGGCCGGGTCGTACGGGTCGACCGCGGTCAGTGCGACGTCATGACGGCGGACGGCGTCGTCCGCGCCGACACCGCCTTCGTCACCCCGCACGACCCGCTCCGGGTCATCTGCACCGGCGACTGGGCGGTCGTGGAGGCGCACGGCACTCCGCGGTACGTGAAGACGTACTTGCCGCGCCGCACCGCCTTCGTGCGGTCCACCTCCTCCCAGCGGTCCGAGGGGCAGATCCTCGCCGCGAACGTCGACCACGCGATCATCGCGGTGTCCCTGGCGGTCGAACTGGACCTCGGCCGCATCGAGCGGTTCCTGGCGCTCGCCTGGGAATCGGGGGCCCAGCCGCTCGTGGTCCTGACCAAGGCGGACCTGGTCCCGGACCCGGTCACCCTCTCGCACCTCGTCGAGGACGTGGAGGCCGCGGCCCCCGGGGTCACGGTCCTCACGGTCTCCTCGATGACCGGGGAGGGCACCGACGTGCTCGCCGCGGTGGTCGGGAGCGGTACGAGCGTGCTCCTCGGAATCTCCGGCGCGGGCAAGTCCACGCTGGCCAACACCCTGCTCGGCGAAGAGGTGATGGAGGTCCAGGCCGCCCGCGACGTCGACGGCAAGGGCCGCCACACCACCACGACGCGCAACCTGCTCGCACTGCCCGGCGGCGGCGTGCTCATCGACACCCCCGGACTGCGGGGCGTCGGGCTCTTCGACGCGGAGGCGGGCGTCGGGCAGGTCTTCTCGGAGATCGAGGAGTACGCGCAACGGTGCCGCTTCCACGACTGCGCGCACGAGGCGGAGCCGGGGTGCGGGGTGCGGGCGGCCCTGGACTCCGGGGAACTGTCCGAGCGGCGGCTGGAGAGCTACCGCAAGCTGCTGCGGGAGAACCAGCGGATCGTCGCGAAGACGGACGCGCGGCTCCGGGCGGAGATCAGGCGCGACTGGAGGCTCCGCTCGGCGGAGGGCCGCGCGAACTACTCCGCGAAGCGCACGGGCCGCGCCTGACGGCCACCGCCCCGTTCCCGTAGTCACCCCGCCCGGGGGCTCATGGGGCCCCGGGCGGGGTCGTGTCCCGGCGGTCCGGTCCGACCGGCCGCCACCGCGTGCCGGCCAGGCCGTCCACCACCAGGGACAGCCGGGCCTGCGCCCCGAGCTCCGGTGCCCGGACTACGCCCACACGAGCGTGCCCACCCACGCCCCGACCACCAGCAGGCACGCGAACAGTTCCACCAGCACGCTCGTGCCCACCGCCCGCATCACCGCCCGTACCGACGCCCACGCCTCCCCGCGCGTGCCCAGGCGGCGCCGCTCGCAGAGGTAGATGCCGCCCACGAAGCCCGGGACCGTGCCGACGACCGGGAGCAGCGCGAAGCCCAGTACCGCCCCGGCGCCCGCGTACACCACCATCCGGCGGGTGACGCCGACGCCCCGGAGCCGTCGCGGGGGCAGCAGCCACTTCACCACCTGGACGATCAGCAGCAGTGCCGTCGCGCCCGCCAGCAGGCCCCAGGCCACCGACGACCGTTCGTGCAGCGCCCACCACAGGACCCCGGCCCAGACGAGGAGGGTGCCGGGGACGCCGGGGACCAGTACCCCGAGCACTCCGAGCACCAGCACCAGCCCCACCAGCAGCAACTGGGGCAGCTGAGGCAGATCCATCTGCTCAGCCTGCCTGACCTGGGGCTATCGGGCCACCCAGCCCCGTTCGTACGCGTGCCAGCCGAGCTGGAGCCGGGTCGTGACCCCCGCCAGTTCCATCAGGCCCTTGACCCGCCGCTGCACCGTCCGCAGGCCCAGCTCCAGGTGCTTCGCCACGCTCGCGTCCGTCATCCCCGCCAGCAGCAGGGTGAGGATCTCCAGGTCCGTGGCGTCCGGTCCGCCATCGGATTCCTCCGGCGCCCCCGTGGAGCCCAGCCGCAGCGGGAGCGACTCCCGCCAGACCGCCTCGAAGAGGCCCATCAGGGACTCCAGCAGCCCCGACGCGTGCACGACCAGCGCCGCCGGCTCCGCGCCGCGCGCCGTCAGCGGGACCATCGCGAGCGTCCGGTCCGCGATGACGAGTTTGGTCGGCACCGCGGCCGACACCCGGATGTGCTCGCCGCGCGCCAGCGCCGTGGAGGCCTCGCGGATCCCGGTCGGCAGCGTCAGCACCTCCCGTTCGATGACCACCCGGTAGGCAACGCCCCGCACGGCCGCCCGCTCCTCCGCCTCGTTGTCCGTTCCGGTCACCACCTGCGGCCGGCCGCTGACCAGCGCGCACACCTCCTCCACCGCGCCGAGCTGGAGCTGGTGGAAGCGGTGGGCCACCGCGCTCGCGCCCGTCACCACCTCCACCAGGTCGTGCACGGCCGGCTCGGCGGCCTCCGCCCGGTACTCCTCCGCCAGCAGGGCCGCCGCCAGCTCCGCCTGCTCCAGCTCGTGCCGCTGCTGGGTGAGCAGCGCGCCCAGGGCCACCCCGGGCGGGGCCGCCACCCACCGGCCGGGCCGGGCGGAGGACTGGGCGGCGAGCCCGTGGCGCTCCAGGTGGCGCAGGGTCCGTTCGGTCTGCTGCACCGGCAGGGTCAGCCGGTGCGCGAGGTCCGGTATCTCCGCCGCCCCCAGCGCGACGAGCGCGCGGTAAGCGGACTCCTGTCCTTCGTCGAGACCTATCGCACCCAGCAACTCGTCCACCCAACCCTCTCGGAACCGTTCCTGGCGGGAAGCGGCCACGGCGCAAACCCGCCGTCGACATCATCGCCGCACCACCCGCCCCTCTGCCAAGGTGGCGCCACCGCAGCACCAACATCCGCTGGCCAGAAGCCATTTACGCGGCGATTTCGCCGTGCAATGCAGTAGTTGGCCGGAATTCATCTGGGGAGAGCGATGCGCCCGATATCGCGTACGGCACTGGGAGCGGCCATCGCGGCCGTCCTGGCCGTCACGGCCGTGGGCCCGTCCACGGCGCAGCCGAGCGACGGAGCGTCCGGAGCAGGGTCCGGCACGGCGAAGAAGGCCCTCACGGGGAGCCAGGAAGCGGCGAAGCAGCCCACCGGCCCCGTCACGGTGACCCTGGTCACCGGTGACCGGATCCTGGTGTCCACCGACGCGCAGGGCCGTACGGCCGCCACCGCCATGCCCCGCGCGGACGGCTCGCAGCCGATCGTGCAGACCCGCCGGGCGGGCAAGGACCTCTACGTCTACCCCGAGAGCGCGGTCAAGGCCCTCGCCGCGGGCAAGGTCGACGAGGAACTCTTCAACGTCACCGGCCTGATCCGGCAGGGCTACGACGACACGCACGCCAAGAAGCTCCCGCTGATCGCCGTGTACGAGCGCTCCGCGAGCCTCGTGCGCAGCGCGCCGCCCGTTCCGCGCGGCGCCGAGCAGTCGCTGGTCCTCGGCTCCATCGGCGGCGTCGCACTCGCCGCCGACAAGGAGAAGGCCGCCGACTTCTGGGCCGACGTCACCGGCGCGAACGTCAACCCGCGCGCCCGGTCGGCCGCCACCGCCCCGCTGAAGAAGCTGTGGCTGGACGGCAAGGTCCAGGCGAACCTGGAGCGTTCCACCCAGCAGGTGGGCGCCACCGCCGCGTGGGCCGCCGGATTCGACGGCAAGGGCACCAAGGTCGCCGTCCTCGACACCGGTACCGACCTCGAACACCCCGACCTCAAGGGCCGCGTCGCCGAAGCCGAGAACTTCACCGACTCGGACACCGCCGAGGACCGCCAGGGCCACGGCACCCACACCATCTCCACCGTGGGCGGCTCCGGCGCCGCGAGCGAGGGAGCGAAGAAGGGCGTCGCCCCCGGCGCCCAGCTGCTCAGCGGCAAGGTCCTCAACGACTCCGGCTACGGCCTGGACTCCTGGATCATCGCGGGCATGGAGTGGGCCGTCGACAGCAAGGCCGACGTGATCTCCATGAGCCTGGGCGACCCCTCCCAGCTCTCCTGCGACGACCCGCTGGCCGCGGCCACCGAGGCGCTGGCGCAGAGCAGCGACAGCCTCTTCGTCATCGCCGCGGGCAACGCCGGCCCCGGCAACAACACCGTCTCCTCGCCCGGTTGCGCGCCCAGCGTGCTGACCGTCGGCGCCGTGGACCGCGACGACAAGACGGCCTCCTTCTCCAGCCGCGGCCCGGCCGGCCTGAACCACACCCTCAAGCCCGAGATCGCCGCCCCCGGCGTCCAGATCTCCGCCGCGGCCGCGGGCGGCCGCGGGGTGTACGCCTACCAGGCCATGTCCGGCACCTCGATGGCCACCCCGCACGTCGCGGGCGCCGCCGCCATCGTCAAGCAGCGCCACCCCGACTGGACGGCCCAGCAGATCAAGGCCGCGCTCGTCGGCTCCGCCAACACCGCGGTCCCGGGCGACGTACGGGAGACCGGCGCCGGCCGGCTCGACGTCAAGGCCGCCATCGGCACCACCGTCACCAGCGCCCCCGCGGTGCAGGGCGGCACGTACAACTGGCCGCAGGACCGCAGCGACCGCACCGGCGTGGAGATCCCGTACACCAACACGGGGAAGAAGCCCGTCACGCTGAACCTCTCCGTGGAGAAGGTCACCGGCAACGACGGCTCCGCCGTCCGCAGCCAGGTCGCCCGCCTGGACAAGCGCACCGTGACCGTCCCGGCCGGCGCCACCGTCAAGGTGCCGCTCGCCCTGGACCCCGCCGCGAAGCTGGAGCGCTCCCAGTACGGGGACGTCACCGGCCGCGTCATCGCCACGGCGAACGGCGTGCACGTCTCCACCCCCTTCTCCCTCTACGTGGAGCCCGAGACGGTCACGGTGCGCGTCAAGCTCATCGACCGCGCGGGCAAGCCGGCCGCCGGCCCGTCCTCCCTGGACCTGATCGGCACCGACGACGCCACCGGTGAGCGCCGCTTCAACGAGGGCGCCGTCGACCAGGTGTTCCGGGTCCGCCCGGGCTCGTACTTCCTCTCGGCTTTCGTCGGCACCCCCGACGCCGGCGTGAACGCGGAGATGTACGACTCGATCACCTACCTCGGCCGTCCGCAGACGGAGATCAAGAAGGACACGGTGATCGTGCTGGACGCCCGCAAGGCGGCCAAGCTGAGCATCGCCACCGACAAGCCCACCGAGGCGCGCGCCACCACCCTCGCCTTCTCCCGCTCCTGGGGCGAGGAGGGCTGGGTGCACGCCGGCACCGCCATGGGCGGCCGCACGGTCCGCGGCTACTACGCCTCGGTCGACGGAACGGCCAAGGAGGGCGACTTCGAGTTCGGCAGCTACTGGCGGGCAGCCGCTCCGCTGCTCTCCGAGCTGAAGGTGAAGGGCGGCCAGGTGCTGCACCCGATCACCGCTTCGACCGGCAGCGAGAACCTCGACGGCACCGGCAGCGCCCCGCTCGTCAACGCGGGCTCGGGCACGCCCGAGGAGTTCGCGGCCGTCGCCGCCAAGGGCGCGATCGCCCTGGTCAAGGTGACTGACGAGAGCACGGCCTATCAGATCGCGCAGGACGCGAAGGCCGCCGGCGCCAAGGCCGTCGTGGCCTACCGCGAGGCACCCGGCCGGTGGCAGGCCTTCGCCGGCTACGCGGGCGGCGCACTCCCGCTGCTGGCCGTCGAGTCCGGCGAGGGCCAGGCCCTGCTGGACAAGATCGTCAAGGGCGGGGTCACGCTGACCTGGAAGGGCACCGCGAAGAGCCCGTACGTCTACAACCTCGCCCAGATCGAGAAGGGCCAGGTCCACGGCGACCGCACCTACCGGGTGCGCGACCGCGAGCTCGGCACCGTCGAATCGGCCTACCAGTCGATGGGCGTCGCGTCCGACTTCATCGACGTGGCCGGGGCCTACCGCCCGCTCGGCGGCGCCGTGTACTTCGGTTCCATCGACACCGTCGCGGTACCGGGCAAGCGCACCGAGTACTACTCCGCCGGGGACACCGCCTGGGACCACCTGGTCTCCAGCAGCTTCCCGTGGGGCGAGTTCATGACCGACCAGCACCGCACGTACAAGGCGGGCTCCAAGCGCGCCGAGAACTGGTACGACGGGGTCATCGGCCCGGTGGCGCCGCGCGACACCGCGGGCAAGGAGCAGCTGGCCGCCGAGCGCCAGGGCAACCTGATCGGCTTCGCCTCCGCGATGTGGGGCGACACCGGGCACTACGCCCAGCAGGGCGGCTTCGGCGACCTCGGCAACGTCTCGCTCAAGGTCGACGGCGAATCGCTCGGCGACACCGGCTACCCGTTCGGGGCCTTCGAGGTCCCGGACCGCGAGGCCACGTACGAACTGACCCAGTACCTGGAGAAGTTCGGCCAGCCGGCCCGTACTTGGCAGCGCTCCTCCGGGATCCAGACCACCTGGACCTTCCGCTCGAAGCTGGACGCGGCGCAGTACTCGCAGGCGCTGCCGGTCATCTTCCCGCGGATCTCCGCCCCGCTGGACGGCCTGAAGACGCTGGCCGCGGCCAACGGCCAGAAGATCGGCCTCTCGGTCAGCGGGCACGCGGGCTACGCGCCCGGCACGCTCAAGTCGGCCGAGCTGTCGTACTCGTACGACGAGGGCGGCAGCTGGACCGAGGCGAAGGTCGCCGAGCGCGGCGGGCAGTGGACCGCGACCGTGGACCACGCCGGGGCCGCGGGCAAGCAGGTCATGCTCAAGGTCGAGCTGACCGACACGAACGGCGCCACCGTCACCCAGATGGTCGCGCGGGCGTACGACATTCGGTAGGTCGTACGACATAGAGCTGGGGGGTCCATCGGACGGCGGTCCGATGGGCCCCCCTTTTTCCTGCGTTCGCCGGATTTCGGTCGCGCCGGAGCCCGACAATGAGGGCCATGAGTCAGCGGGACGCGGGCGCGGATGACTGGTGGCAGAAGCTCTACGAGGACCCCGACGGGGGACCCGAACCCGACCCCCGGGACACCCTGGAACACCGCTTCCGCTCGGCGGCGGTCCTGGTGGCCCCGACCCCGGTACCCGGCCCCCGGCCGGCCCCGGTTCCCCTGACGGAACCCGCCGAGCCGGCCCCGGCGGTGCCCGCGGCGGTGCCCGGGCCGGTTGCGGAGGCGGCCTCGCCTGCCCCCTTGTGTGCTCCCGATCCGGGTCCCGGTCCCGATCCCGTGGCCGAGCCGTCCGTGGCCGTCGGCGGGACGCCGCCTGGGGCTGGAGCGGAGCCGCCCGCGGCCGCGCCCTGGCCGGAGGCGGGGCCGTCTGTGGCCGTTGGCGGGGCGGGGCCTGAGGTGGAAGCGGAGGCGCGCGCGGCTGCGCCCTGGCCGGAGGCGGGGCCGTACGCGGCCGTTGGCGGGGCGGGGCCTGAGGTCGAAGCGGAGGCGGCCTCGCCTGCCCCCGGGCCGATTGCGGAGGCGGCCCTGCCTGTACCCCTGCATGCTCCCGGCCCCGTGGCCGAGCCGCCGGCGGCCGTTGGCGTGGCGGGTCCTGAGGTTCAAGCGGAGCCGCCCGTGGCCGCATCCCAGCCGGAGGCGGGGCCGCCGGGACGGCCGTTTCCCCGGGCCGAGGACGCGTACGGCGGCTTGGTGCTGCCGCCGCCGCGGGATCCGCGGGAAGGCGGCCAGACCTGGTACGCGCTCGGGAGCGTCACGGTCCCGCCCGCGCTGCCCACCGACGAGTCGGGGGAACCGTCCGACTGGAGCTGGGGCCTGCGGGACGACGACCCCCCAGCAGCCGCGCCCCCGGCGGGCGCCGGATACGACCCCGGCGCCCCGCACGCAGGAGCCGGGCACCCGGGGCCTGCCGCCCCCGCACCGAGTGCGGCTCCGGGCACGAGTGCGGATGCCGGCCGGGGCCCGTGGGCAGGGCCGGGTACCGGCTCGCCCCCGGACCCGGGCTCCGCCTCCACTCCCGATCCGGGCTCTGCCCCGGCTTGGGGGGCCGGCGCCGGGCTCAATACCGACTCCGGTCCGGATCGGGGTTCCGGTCAGGGCCCCGGCTCGGGCACCGACTCCGACACCGGCCTCGGCTCCGATCCCGGGTCTGGGTCCGGTACGGGGCTCGGCCTCGGCTCGGGCTCCGAGAACCGCCCTGGCGCGGGACTGGGGGCAGGCTCCGACCCCGGCTCCGGGTCCGACCCCGGGCTTGACTCCGATCCCGGTCCCGGCTTTGGGTCCGGCGCGGGCCTCGGCTCCGGCTCCGGCCCCGGGCTCGATGCCGGCTTCGGCTCTGGCATCGCCTCCGGTACCGGCTCTGGCTCAGGTCCGAGGTCCGGAGCTGGCAACGGTTCGGATCCACGGTCCGTCTCCGGTTCCGAAACCGGGTTCGCGCTCGGGTCGCATCCCGGCTCCGGGGCGGGCTGGGGTTCCGCTCCCGCGCCCGGCGACGGTGCCGATGCAGGCCGCGCGGCGGGCCCCGGGACCGGGGGATGGCCCGGTCCGCATCGTGGGGCAGGCCAGGAGGCCTGGTCCGGACCCGGCCGGGAGGACGGCTCGGAACCCGGCCAAGGGGCCGGCTCGGGGCTCGGTCCAGGGGACCGCTCGGGACCGGGCCTGGAGGGCCGTCCGGGACCGGGCTGGGAGGGCCGTCCGGGACCGGAACGGGAGGGCGGCTCGGAACTCGGCCAAGGGGGCGGCTCGGGGTCCTGGCATGAGGGCGGCTCGGGGGTCGGTCAAAGGGGGCGCTCCGGAGCGGGGCAGGAGGACCGGCCTGGGGGCGGGCAGGGGGCTCAGGAGGCCGGGCGGGGAGACGGGCACGGGCAGGGGAGCGGGCACGGGAGTGGGGTCTTCGGGGGGTCGCGTCCCGTTGTGGCGCATTTGGGGGACCGGGCGCCCACCTACGCCGCCGAGCCCATCGCGCTGCCCGCCGCCGACCCGGCCGGGCTGGCCGCGCTGACGCCCGACACCGTGCTGGAGGGGGCCCAGTACGGCGGCTACACGCTGCGTGCCGCCTCCGTACGCGGGGACTCCGCCCGGTTCCGGGGCGAAGCGCGGCGGGACTTCCTGCTCACCGCCCGCTTCGGCACCGGACCCGACGCGCTGGTCCTGGTCGTGCTCGCCGGAGGCGACCGCGCCGCGCCCGGGGCCGCCGAGGCCGCCGCCGAGGTGTGCCGTTCCGTCGCCGGAGCGGTCGGGCGGAGCCAGGAGCGGCTGTCGCAGGACATCCGCGACGGCCGCCGCGAAGCCCTGCGCTCGGGGCTCCAGCGGCTCACCGACCGCGGCTACGGGCAGCTGCGCGCCCGCGCCGCCGAGCTGGGGCTCCCGGAGGACGGCTACACGGCCGGGCTGCGCGGACTGCTGCTGCCGGTCGACCCCGGCTGCCGCACCCGGATCTGCTTCGGCGCGGGCGTGGGCGGGCTGTTCCGGCTCCGGGACGGACAGTGGCGGGACCTGGAGGAGCCGGGATCGGCGTCCGGTGCCCCGGCCGCGTTCCGCTTCCGGGCCTCCGTGGCCCGCCCCGGCGACACCCTGCTGCTGTGCTCCGGCGGCCTCGCCGACCCGATGCGCGAGGAGCAGCCGCTCTCCGCGGAGCTCTCCGCCCGCTGGGCCGACGCACCCCCGCCGGGCCTGGCCGCCTTTCTCGCCGACACCCAGCTCCGCCTCAAGGGCTACGCCGACGACCGGACGGCCGCCGCGGTCTGGGAGGCGTAACCCGGCGGATCATGCGTGGATGGGAGGCGCACGCGGCAGAGCAGAGCCGAGCAGCCGAGCCGGGAAGCAGAGCCGAACCGGAAAAGGGAAGGGCGCCCCCTCCATGGCCAAGCAGAACGTGGCGGAGCAGTTCATCGACATCCTCGTGCGCGCCGGCGTGCGCCGGATGTACGGAGTGGTCGGGGACAGCCTCAACCCCGTCGTCGACGCGATCCGCCGCACCGGCGGCATCGACTGGATCCAGGTGCGCCACGAGGAGACCGCCGCTTTCGCGGCCGGCGCCGAGGCCCAGATCTCCGGGTCCCTCGCCGCCTGCGCGGGCTCCTGCGGCCCCGGCAACCTCCACCTGATCAACGGGCTCTACGACGCCCACCGCTCCATGGCGCCGGTTCTCGCGCTGGCCTCCCACATCCCCTCCTCCGAGATCGGCCTCGGCTACTTCCAGGAGACCCACCCCGACCGGCTGTTCACCGAGTGCAGTCACTACAGCGAGCTGATCTCCAACGCCCGGCAGATGCCCCGGGTCCTGCAGAGCGCCATCCAGCACGCCATCGGGCGCGGCGGCGTCGGCGTGGTGTCGCTGCCCGGGGACATCGCCTCCCTGCCCGCCCCGGAGCAGAGCGTCGAGCAGGCACTCGTGACCGCGCGGCCGACCGTACGGCCCGGCGACGGCGAGATCGACAAGCTGGTCCGGCTCATCGACGAGGCCGACCGGGTCACCCTGTTCTGCGGCAGCGGCACCGCCGGCGCGCACGCCGAGGTGATGGAGTTCGCCGGCCGGGTCAAGGCGCCCATCGGCCACGCCCTGCGCGGCAAGGAGTGGATCCAGTACGACAACCCCTACGACGTCGGCATGAGCGGGCTGCTCGGCTACGGCGCGGCCTACGAGGCCACCCACGAGTGCGATCTGCTGATCCTGCTCGGCACGGACTTCCCGTACAACGCCTTCCTCCCCGACGACGTCAAGATCGTCCAGGTGGACATCCGGCCCGAACACCTCGGCCGCCGCACCAAGCTGGACCTCGCGGTCTGGGGCGACGTACGGGAGACGCTGCGCGCGCTGAACACCCGGGTGAAGGCCAAGACGGACCGCCGGTTCCTCGACCGGATGCTGAAGAAGCACGCGGACGCGCTGGAGGGGGTGGTGAAGGCGTACACGCGCAAGGTCGAGAAGCGCACGCCCATCCACCCCGAGTGCGTGGCCGCGGTGCTCGACGAACTCGCCGACGATGACGCCGTGTTCACCGTGGATACAGGCATGTGCAACGTATGGGCGGCGCGCTATCTTTCCCCGAACGGAAGGCGCCGCATCATCGGATCCTTCAGCCACGGCTCCATGGCCAACGCCCTTCCGCAGGCCATCGGCGCACAGTTCACCGATCGCGGACGTCAAGTGGTGTCGATGTCGGGCGACGGCGGTTTCTCCATGCTGATGGGAGATTTTCTCACCCTGGTGCAGTACGACCTCCCCGTCAAAGTGGTCCTCTTCAACAACTCATCCCTCGGCATGGTCGAGTTGGAGATGCTGGTTTCCGGCCTTCCTTCGTACGGAACGACGAATAAAAACCCCGACTTCGCCGCGATCGCCCGCGCGGCGGGCGCGTACGGGGTCCGGGTGGAGAGGCCCAAGCAGCTCACAGCGGCTTTGAAGGATGCTTTCAAGCACAAGGGACCAGCTCTGGTGGACGTGGTCACGGACCCCAACGCCCTGTCGATTCCGCCGAAGATCAGTGCCGAGATGGTGACCGGATTCGCACTTTCGGCCAGCAAGATCGTGCTGGACGGAGGGGTGGGCCGGATGATCCAGATGGCTCGATCCAACCTCCGCAACGTGCCCCGCCCTTGAGCCCGGATGCGTGCGGATTTCCCCGGGGGGCATGCATCCCGTAGGCCTGTTCGACCGACGGGCCGTCGGGGCAGCGGGCAAACGGGAGGTACATCGCCGTGCGGGTGGGGGCGAAGACCGGGAAGCTGTGGCGGAGGGGGCGGCCGGTGCCGCGCGAACCGTCGGCCGAGGACGGTACGGCGGTGGACGCCTCGGGTATCACCCGCAGCGTGCGGCGGGCCGACTTGAAAGCAGTGGCAGAAGTCCGCAGGGACTTACGGGAGTTGATGCGCCACCGGTGCCGGACGGAGGCCGCCGAGGTGGCCGAGCTGCTGATCACCGAGCTCGTCACCAACGCCCTCGTCCACACCGATCAGGGCGCCGAGGTCTCGGCGACCCTCGCCGACGACCGGCTGAGGGTGGAGGTCCGCGACTACGCCGCCCGCCGGCCCCGGCCGCACGTACCGTCCGCCGACGACGGTACGCACGGCAGGGGGCTGGTGCTGCTGCAGTCGCTCGCCGACGCCTGGGGCGTGGACGCGCTCGGAATGTCACGGGGCGGCGGCAAGGTGGTGTGGTTCGAGCTCGTGTGGTTCGAACTCGACGGAGCGAATGAGGTGGGGTCCGCCTGAGTGACCGGGCGGACCCCGCGACGCGCTTCCCGGACGGGCCGGGGCCCGCCGCATCGGCGGCGTCAGCCGAACTGCTGCTCCAGGTCCTTCAGTTTGCGCTCCAGGGAGTCGAGCCGGGGGAGCGTCTGGGTGTCGTCCTCGGCGGTGAGGTCCACCGTCCGGGGGCCGGTGGCCGGGTTGGCCGCTTCAGCCGTGTGAGGGGGTTCGGTTCCGTTCACGGCCTGCAGGGAGGGCCGGCGCCGTAGGGGCAACTGCCCGGTTTCCGCTATGGCCGGCTCCGCGCCGACCGGCGCGGAGCCGGCTCCGGGTGCCAGCCCCGGCACCTCGACCTGACGGGCCCGGGCCATGCGCCCGAACGCCCGGTTCTGCCGGCCGAGCGCCTTGATGTGCGCGCGTTCCAGGCGGTGTTGCTCCCGACGGCGGTGCCGGTCGTTCTCCTTCTCCTTCTTGTCCTCGCGCACCTCGTCCACGGCCTCGTCCAGCGTGCGGACCCCCTCCAGCAGCATCAGCGACCACGCGCCGAAGGTCTCCCGGGGGGCACGCAGCCAGCGGACCATCCGGATCTGCGGCAACGGCCTCGGAATCAGGCCCTGTTCGCGCAGTGCGGCCCGGCGGGTCTGCTTCAGGGCGCGGTCGAAGAGCACGGCCGCCGAGAGCGACATGCCGGAGAAGAACTGCGGAGCCCCGTCGTGGCCGAGACCGCGCGGGGCGTGCACCCAGTTGAACCAGGCGGCCGCTCCCGCGAACAGCCAGACCAGCATGCGCGAACCGAGGGCCGCGTCGCCGTGGCTGGCCTCCCGGACGGCGAGCACCGAACAGAACATGGCGGCGCCGTCGAGACCGAAGGGGACCAGGTACTCCCAGCCTCCGGTGAGGTTGAGGTTCTGCCGGCCGAAGCCGACCAGCCCGTGGAAGGAGAGCGCCGCGGCGACCGCCGCGCAGCAGAAGAGCAGGACGTAGGAGGCGGTCCCGTAGACGGCTTCCTTGCGCCGCCGCCGTTCCTCGCTGCGCTCCCAGCTGTCCTCGGCCACCCCGGCCTTCTCGCCTTCGCGCTTGCCCCGGGCCAGTACCGCCACTGCCGCAAGTACGCCCAGGATCAGCAGGCTGCCGGGCAGCAGCCAGTCCAGCGATATGTCGGTCAGTCTCATGCGGTTGTCCCTTGCCTCGCGTATGCGGCTGTTCGGCTTGTGGCCGGTTGCGGCTTTCCGGGCGCCATAGTGGCGCAGCCGGTGAGCCGTACACGCGGGTTTCGGGGCAAGTGGACGCCAACGGGGGGCGCAGCCCGCCGGATAGGGTGTTGCGAATCGAACTCCAGCTCGTACGTGGCAGGTTGAGTTCGATTTCCGTCAGTCGGACGGGTGGGTTGAGGCGGCGGAGGCGGCGGCGCGCAAACTCGGTGGCGGCCGTACGCCCGGGCGGGTGACACTGGCCGACCGTCGGCGCCCCGCGTGGGGCCGGTCCGCACCGCCCTGGAGGAGATCTGTGACGAGAGAGCCGTAGAGCCGTAGCGCCGTAGAGCCCTGCGGCGTCCCGCTCAGGCGTCGGCCGTCAGGCGTGCCACGCGGTCCTCGTCACAGGTGCGGGGGCAGGTGACGCAGGTGTCGTCCGGGCGGATCGTGTAGAAGAAACAGCAGCTCGCCCGGTCACGGGTGGGCAGCTGCCGGCCGTCCGGGGCCTCGAGGGTGCGGAAGCCCGCGCCCCCGGTGTAGGGGGCGGTCGAGCCCGGGAAGAGCGCGTCGAGCTCGCGCATCGCCCGCTGCTCCTCGGCTTCGCCGAGCAGGTTGGCCGCGTACCAGAGGCTCTCGACCACGTCGTCGGTCACCATGCCCCACAGGGCGCGCCGGCCGCGCCGCGTCCGCGGGCCGAAGCCCTCCATGACCGGTTCGAGGTGCAGGGCCACCGCAGCCCGCACCTCCGCGCGCAGCGCGTCCTCGTCGGGCACGACCCGGGCCCCGGGGAGCGCGGCCGCCGGGTCGTCCGGCAGGCAGGCGAAGGAGCGGACGCGGACGGCCATCCGGCCGTGCGCCCGGTCGAAGGACACGTCCTCCGGGGGGAGGAGGGGCACGCGCCGGTCCAGGAACCACGGGATCGTGATCAGGAGACAGGCCATCCACGCGTACCGGTGCAGCCCGAACCCCGCCACCACGTCGGGCCGACCCGGGCGCCCGTAGTCGCGGAGTATCTGCGCCTCGTCCCACGCGAGGAAGGTCTCCAGTGCCTCGCTGCCCGCCGCGAGCTCGTCCGCACCGACCCACCCCACACCGCGAGGGGAGGGTTCGTGCGGGGCGAGCTCGGTGACGCGCAGTCCGCCGTAGACCTCGGTCAGCCGTGCGTACGCGTCCGCCACCGGAGAGCCGGCGGGGGCCGGGGCGGGGGCGGGGGTGCGTACGGGGTGTCCGTGGCCCTGGGTGGGCGCGACGGTCATGACGGTCATGGCGAACCACCGAATCACGCGATCGTTAACAGGTAAGCCTTACCTTACCTGATCTTCGTGGGGTGTGGGAGGCGGGATACTCTTCGGGGCAGGTCTAAACCCGTGGAGGACCGAGTGCGCGATACGGCCCGAGCCCGGGTACCGGAACAGCAGGACCGCGAGCAAGACCGCAAAGTCGTACGGCACTCCGTGCGCGGGCAGGTCCTCGACGCCCTGCGCGCGGCGCTGCTCGCGGGCGAGCTGGCGCCGGGGGAGATCTACTCGGGGCCGGCTCTGGGGGAGCGGTTCGGGGTCTCCGCGACGCCCGTGCGCGAGGCGATGCAGCAGCTGGCGCTGGAGGGGGTCGTGGAATGCCTCCCGAACCGGGGCTTCCGGGTGCTGACCCGGACCCCGGGGGAGCTGGCGGAACTGGCCGAGGTCAGGGCGCTGCTCGAAGTCCCGGTGATGCTGCGGCTGGCCCGTACGGTGCCGGCGGGGGCCTGGGCCGCGGTGGTGCCCGCGGCGGAGTCTGCGGAGTCGGCGGCGGCGGCCGGTGATGCTGCGCGGTACGCCGACGCGGACCGGGCGTTCCACCGTGCGGTGCTGGCGCTGGCCGGCAACGCGCAGCTCCTCCTGGTGGCGGAGGATCTCCACCGCCGCTCCCAGTGGCCCCTGCCGGGGCCGCGGCGGGTCCGGCGGGCGGAGCTCGTGGCGGATGCGGCGGAGCACTTGGCGGTGCTGGTGGCGCTGTCCGCGGGTGACCTTTCCGGGGCGGAGTCCCTGATCCGGGCCCACTTCAGGTCCCCCTGACCGAGTCCGCCTGCGCGGCGGTGTCGCCGGGGACCAGTCCCCGGACCCCTGCGCCTCAAACGCCGGCGGGGCTGGGGGTGGCCTGGGTGCGTGGGGGCTGCGTGTGGGGGTCGGTGCCGGGGGCGGGGTGGGGTGTCGGCCTGGACTGCATGATTTAGGCGCCCTGTCCTCTGCTTCGACAGGGCGCGGGTTGTTCTCGCGCCACAAATCACGCTTTACGTCCCGGCCAACACCCCACCCCGCCCCCGTCCCCGACCCCAGCACGCAGCCCCCACCGACCCCGGCCGGGGGAACATCCAGCCTCGGCCGAAGACCTTCGATCCCGGCCGGGGAGACCCGATCCGGGCCGGGGACACGCGATCCCGGCCCGGGGGGCCTTCAGTCGGCCGGGGCTGGTCTTTCCCGGCCGCCCGCCCCATTCCAGCCGTCCGGCGTTTGAGGACCGGGGTCTGGGGCGGAGCCCCAGGGGGGTCCGGGCGCAGCCCGGTACCCCTGCTCTTCAGCCGGTCCGGCGTTTGAGGACCGGGGTCCGGGCAGCGCCCGGGGAACGGTGGAAGGGCGGGTAGGGGAACTCAGCCCCGCAGGGCCCACCCGCCCACCGGGCCCGCGCCGGGGCGGCGGTGGCGAGCACCCCGCCCGGCCACCGACGGACGGAGTCCGGCGCAGCGGCGCGAAGCCCGCGCAGCGGTGCGAGCGACGCGTTAAGAAGGCGTAGGCGTAGGCGTCGGGTGGAGTTGGTCTGCCAGCCAGGTGGGGATGCCGCCCAGGAGGTGGAAGAGGCGGCGGGCCTCCGCTCGGAGGCGGGTGGCTTCCGGTTCCGGTTCGGCTTCGGCCAGGGCCGCCAGGGCGGGGGCCGTGCCGATGAGGAAGCCGAGGTCCTCCCGGATGCGGAGGGATTCCGCGAAGCCCTTGCGGGCTTCGGCGACCTCGCCGTCCCGCAGGGCCAGCGCCGCCAGGTGCCGCCAGGTGAAGGAGAGGAGGAGGGTGTCGCCGTGGGCGAGGGCGCCCGCGTGGGCCCGCCGGTAGGCCGGCAGGGCGGAGGAAGGCGCGTCCGCGAGGTGCTCCGCGACCAGGCCTCGGCGGAAGTCCAGCAGGGGGCGGGTGCGCGAACCCGGGGACAGCAGTGCCGCCGCCCGCCCGAGGGCCGAGCGGGCCTCGTCGGCCCGGTCGCGTACGCCCAGTACGGTCGCCGCGTACGCCAGGTGACCCCGCTCGCAGGCGGCCGCGCCCCGGTCGTCGTCGTCCTGGGAGACCGCTTCGGCCACCCGCAGGGCGTCCTCGGCCTCGGCCCAGCCCTGGCCCGTGAACAGGCAGCGTTCGACCAGCAGCCCGGTCCGCTGGACGGCGGCTCCGGCATCGTGCAGGTGCGGCGTCAGCAGGGCCGCCGCGTCGGTCCAACAGCCGCGCGAGCGCAGCCGCCATATCGCCCGCTGGAGGGGGTCGTCTCCCCCGATAGTTCCGGCACTGGACATGGCGGTATCCGCCACATTGCCCTCCCCAAAGCAACCAAGCAGCACGTCGTTGAGCCCTGGGGCGAAATGAGAGCACGGATCGGCGGGTTCGGCCAAGGGGTCGGGTGAACTCTTTCACAAAGTCCGGACGGATCATCAGTCGCCCCCGCCCGGCCTCCAGTCGGGCTCCACTCGGTCCCGACCGGCCCCCCGGCCGGTCAGGCGGTGGATCTTCTCAGCTCATCCGCAGTGCCAGGAAGAAATCGAGCTTGTCCTCCAGCCGGGAAAGGTCCCGTCCCGTCAACTGCTCGATTCGCCCGACCCGGTACCTCAGCGTGTTGACGTGGAGGTGCAGCCGCGTCGCGCAGCGGGTCCACGAGCCGTCGCAGTCCAGGAAGGCTTCGAGGGTGGGGATCAGCTCCGCGCGGTGGCGGCGGTCGTAGTCGCGCAGCGGGTCCAGCAGCCGGGCCGTGAAGGCGCGGCGGACGTCGTCCGGGACGAACGGGAGCAGCAGGACGTGCGAGGCCAGCTCGTGGTGGCCGGCCGCGCAGACCCGGCCAGGGCGGGCCGCCGCGACCCGGCGGGCGTGCCGGGCCTCTTCCAGGGCCCCGCGCAGGCCCTCGGCGGAGGACACGGCCGCGCTGACGCCCAGGGTGAGCCGGCCGTCGTCGGCGAGTCCGGCCGCCAGGGGGTCCCGTACGGCCGCGAGCAGCGTTTCCGCGTGCAGGGCGGTGTCGGGGCCCTTCTCCTCGCCGGGCTCCCCGGCGGGCGCGGGCAGCGGTACGAGGGCGATCGCCTCGTCCCCGGCGTGCGCGACGGCGATCCGGTCCGAGGGTTCGGGACCGGAGACGGAGGGGTCCACGAGGATCTCTTCGAGCAGCGACTGGGCGACGGGGCCGCCCGCGATGTCGCCGCCGTCCCAGTCCACCCGGGCCACGACGACCTGCCAGTGCGGGGCGGTGCCCAGCCCGGGCAGGAGCACCGGGGCGGCCACCCGCAGGCGGGCGGCGATCTCGGCGGGCGGAGCGCCCGTCTGGACCAGCTCCAGGACCTCCTGGGCGAGGCGGCGGCGCACCGTACGGGCCGCGTCGCGGCGGTCCCGCTCGACGGCGATCAGCTGGGTGACGCCCTGGAGCAGGTCGAGCCGCTCGGCCGGCCAGTCGCCGGCGTCGGCCTCGACGGCCAGCAGCCAGTCGGAGAGCACGCTCTCGCGGACGTCCCGGGCCGCCGGACCGGCGGCGCCGCGCCCGTGTCCCCTGATCGGGAAGAGGGAGTACGTAATACCCTGGAGGGACATCCGGTGCGGTCCCCTGCGGCCCGTCCGGACCGCCGCGAGGTGCTCGCTCGCCAGTGCCGCGCAGATGCCCGGCGCCAGCGGCTCGCCCGCCCCGGCGATCTGCCGTCCGGTGGGGGAGAGCACCCAGGCCCGCAGATCGAGGTCCGTGGTGAGCAGATCGAGGACCACATCGGGTCCGCCACCGGCCGGACCGGAGGTCATGAGCCGCCGATGGCGGTCCACGACGGCCGCGAGGTCCCCGGCGCGCTCTCCCGACACCTGTCGGACCACATACTCGGTGATGGTGGCGAATGCAACGTCTTCGTTCACAGCGAACAACGGGAGACGGTTGCGCAGACACGCCGTGACGAGGTCGTCGGGAATGTCACCCAACTCCGCCTCGCCGGCCGCGAGCCCGGCGACTCCGGCGCTCGCCAGGATTCGTACGAACGGCTCGGAGTCGGCTGAATTTCGTCTCCAGGCCAGGCCAGTGAGGACCAGCTCCCCTCCGGATAGGTATCGGCTGGGATCCCTCAGGTCGGTCGTCATGACCCCGCGGACCGTCCGGTCGAGTTCTTCCTCGCCGCCCAGCAGCCGCAGCCCCAGCGCCTCGGTTTCCAGCAGTGCGCGCAGCCGCATGATGTCGCCGCCGATCTGTCTCGAATGTTGCCGTTGGAAATCGGGCAGGTCGTCGCATCCTGCCTTTCATACGAATCTACAAGACGAGGGAGGTCCCCAGCCAACTCCTTCATGGTTTCGGTGACTGCACCCGGGGGACGGACGGCCGGTGTACTGAGTCCACACCGCGTTAACAGCACGTGAACGACCAGTCGAGGGCCTAACGGCCTCCTGGCTTGAAGTGAACGACCCGATTAAGAAGAAGAGAGCCGACATGGACTTCCTTCGCCCCGCCAGCTGGGAGGAGGCGCTCGCCGCTAAGGCCGAGTTCCCCACAGCTGTGCCGATCGCGGGTGGCACCGACGTGATGGTCGAGATCAACTTCGACCACCGTCGGCCGGAGTACCTCCTGGACCTGAACCGCATCGGTCTCCTGCGGGAGTGGGAGGTCGGCGAGGACGTGGTTCGTCTGGGCGCCTCCGTCCCGTACACGCAGATCATGGAGAACCTCCGCACGGAGCTTCCGGGACTCGCGCTCGCCTCGCACACGGTCGCGTCCCCGCAGATCCGTAACCGCGGAGGTGTCGGCGGCAACCTCGGTTGCGCCTCGCCGGCCGGCGACTCCCACCCCGCGCTGCTCGCGGCGGGCGCCGAGGTCGAGGTGGAGTCCGTACGCGGATCCCGCCTGATCCCGATCGACGAGTTCTACACCGGCGTCAAGCGCAACGCGCTGGCCGCCGACGAGCTCATCAAGACCGTCCACGTCAAGAAGGCGGACGGCCCCCAGCAGTACTCCAAGGTCGGCTCCCGCAACGCGATGGTCATCGCCGTCTGCGCGTTCGGCCTGGCGCTGCACCCCGAGACCCGCACGGTCCGTACCGGCATCGGTTCGGCCGCGCCGACCCCGATCCGGGCGAAGGCCGCCGAGGAATTCCTGGGCGCCGCGCTCGAAGAGGGCGGCTTCTGGGAGTCCGGCAAGGTCATCACCCCGTCGATCGCCAAGCAGTTCGGTGACCTCGCCTCCGGCGCGGCCAACCCGATCGACGACGTCCGCGGCACGGCGAAGTACCGCCGCCACGCGGTCGGCATCATGGCTCGCCGCCAGCTCGTCTGGACGTGGGAGCAGTACCGCGGTTCGAACAACGGCCGCTCGCTCGAAGGGGCTGCGTAATCATGCGCGTCAATTTCACTGTCAACGGCCGTCCGCAGGAAGCCGACGACGTCTGGGAGGGCGAGTCCCTCCTCTACGTCCTGCGCGAGCGCCTGGGCCTGCCCGGTTCGAAGAACGCCTGTGAGCAGGGTGAGTGCGGTTCCTGCACCGTCCGTCTCGACGGTGTGCCGGTCTGTTCCTGTCTGGTCGCGGCCGGTCAGGTCGAGGGCCGCGACGTCGTGACCGTCGAGGGCCTGGCGGAGTTCGCCAAGCAGCGCGACGAGCACGGCCACGGCGGTGCCTGTGGCACCGGCGGCGGCTGCGGCAGCAAGGGCGGCGTCTCCCTGGACGCGGCCAAGCAGTGGCAGGCCAAGCCGGGCGACTCCCAGACCGGTGAAGGTGTCGAGCTCTCCACCATCCAGCAGGCGTTCATCGACGCCGGCGCCGTCCAGTGCGGTTTCTGCACCCCGGGCCTCCTGGTCCAGGCGGACGCGCTGCTGGAGGAGAACCCCTCCCCGTCCGACCAGGACATCCGTGAGTCCCTGTCCGGCAACCTCTGCCGCTGCACGGGCTACGAGAAGATCCTCGACGCGGTCCGCCTCGCGGCCGCCCGTCAGTCTGAGGCGGTCTGACCATGGCTCAGAACACGCGCACGGTTCCGGCCGGTACGCCGACCAACGTCACGCAGAAGCACAACAAGGGCGGCATCGGCGAGTCCACGCTGCGCCCGGACGGCACCCTCAAGGTGACCGGTGAGTTCGCGTACTCCTCGGACATGTGGCACGAGGACATGCTGTGGGGCCAGACGCTCCGCAGCACCGTCGCCCACGCCGAGATCGTCTCGATCGACATCTCCGAGGCCCTGGCGATGCCGGGTGTGTACTCGGTGCTGACGTACGACGACCTGCCGGCCGAGATGAAGAACTACGGCCTCGAGATCCAGGACACCCCGGTTCTCGCCAACGGCCGGGTACGTCACCACGGTGAGCCGGTCGCCCTCGTGGCCGCCGACCACCCGGAGACCGCCCGCCGCGCGGCCGCCAAGATCAAGATCGACTACCGTGAGCTGCCGCTCGTCACGGACGAGGCCTCCGCCCTCGCCGAGGGCGCGCCGCTGATCCACGAGGGCCGCGACGACCACCACATCGGTCACGTCCCGCACCCGAACATCGTGCACCGCCAGCCGATCATCCGCGGCAACGTGGAAGAGGCCCGCAAGCGCGCCGACGTCATCGTCGAGGGCGAGTACACCTTCGGCATGCAGGACCAGGCCTTCCTCGGCCCGGAGTCCGGTCTGGCCGTACCGTCCGAGGACGGCGGTGTCGAGCTGTACGTCGCCACCCAGTGGCTGCACTCGGACCTCCAGCAGATCGCCCCGGTCCTGGGCCTGCCGCCGGAGAAGGTCCGCATGACGCTCTCGGGCGTCGGCGGCGCTTTCGGTGGCCGCGAAGACATCTCGATGCAGATCCACGCCTGCCTCCTGGCCCTGGCCACGAACAAGCCGGTCAAGATCGTCTACAACCGCTTCGAGTCCTTCTTCGGCCACGTGCACCGTCACCCGGCGAAGCTGTACTACGAGCACGGCGCCACCAAGGACGGCAAGCTCACGCACATGAAGTGCAAGATCGTCCTGGACGGCGGCGCCTACGCGTCCGCTTCTCCGGCGGTCGTGGGCAACGCCTCCTCCCTCTCGGTCGGTCCGTACGTCCTGGAGGACGTGGACATCGAGGCGATCGCGCTCTACACGAACAACCCGCCCTGTGGCGCGATGCGCGGCTTCGGCGCCGTCCAGGCCTGCTTCGCCTACGAGGCCCAGATGGACAAGCTCGCCGCGAAGCTGGGCATGGACGCGGTCGAGTTCCGCCAGCTCAACGCCATGGAGCAGGGCACGATCATGCCCACCGGCCAGGTCGTGGACGCTCCGGCGCCCGTCGCCGAGCTGCTGCGCCGGGTCAAGGCCCGCCCGCTGCCGCCGGAGCGCCAGTGGGAGTCCGCCGGCGAGAACGCGGACGTCCGCGCGCTGCCCGGTGGTCTGTCGAACACCACCCACGGTGAAGGCGTCGTCCGCGGCGTCGGCTACGCGGTCGGCATCAAGAACGTCGGCTTCTCCGAGGGCTTCGACGACTACTCCACCGCCCGCGTGACCCTCGAGGTCATCAACGGCGAGGCCGTCGCGATGGTCCACACGGCCATGGCGGAGGTCGGCCAGGGCGGCATCACCGTCCACGCGCAGATCGCCCGTACCGAGCTGGGTGTCACGCAGGTGACCATCCACCCGGCCGACACGCAGGTCGGCTCCGCCGGTTCCACGTCCGCCTCGCGGCAGACGTACATGACCGGTGGCGCCGTGAAGAACACCTGTGAGGCCGTCCGCGAGGCGGTCCTGGAGATCGGCCGGCGCAAGAACGGCTCGTACCACCCCGCGTGGGCGACCGCCGAGCTGCTCCTCGAAGGCGGCAAGGTCGTCACCGATGGCGGAGAGGTCCTCGCGGACATCGCCGACATCCTGGAGGGCGAGGACGCGATCGACATCGAGCTCGAGTTCCGTCACGCCGCGACCGAGCCCTTCGACCTGGTCACAGGCCAGGGCAACGGCCACGTCCAGTACACCTTCGCCGCGCACCGCGCGGTCGTCGAGGTGGACACCGAGCTCGGCCTCGTCAAGGTCGTCGAGCTGGCGACCGCCCAGGACGTCGGCAAGGCCCTGAACATGCTCTCCGTGGTCGGCCAGATCCAGGGTGGTACCACCCAGGGCCTGGGCGTCGCGATCATGGAAGAGATCATCGTGGACCCGAAGACCGCGAAGGTGCGCAACCCCTCCTTCACGGACTACCTGATCCCGACCATCCTCGACACCCCGACCATCCCGGTCGACGTCCTGGAGCTCGCCGACCCGAAGGCCCCGTACGGCCTGCGCGGTATGGGCGAGGCCCCGACCCTCTCGTCCACCCCGGCCGTCATCGCGGCGATCCGGGCGGCGACCGGTCTGGAGATCAACAAGACGCCGATCCGTCCGGAACTGCTCACCGGCACTCTCTAGGACGGCTGGTCCGGGGGCCGTGAGGCCCCCGGACCCCCCCCCAGATTTCCGGGCGGTGTGACACGGGAACGTCACACTTCCAGCCGCACCGCCCGGAGCACAGAAGTCCGGAGTCATCAGCACCGCACCGCTCGCGGTCAATTTTCCCCGGAAGTACCCCCCCCGTAGTACCCCCCCAGGTGCACCGCTTACCCCAGGTGACACCAGGAGTACCAGCAGTACCGCAGATCCCTCGCAGTACCCGCAGTACACGCAGTGCACCTTTTGCGTCGCCTCGGGCCGTCACCCCGGGTCGTGCAGCCAAACGCGTTTTCCCAAATCCCGTGTCTCCAATCTTTATGCGGGTGCCCCTTTGAACCTTGGGAGTTAGGCACCATGACCCAGTCCTCTGTGGAGCCCAAGACCAGTGCGGAGGAGGTCGGAGACGGCTCTCCGACCCCCGCCGGCCAGTCTTGGCTCGACCGGTACTTTCACATCAGCAAGCGCGGATCCAACGTCGGCAACGAGGTTCGTGGCGGTATCACGACCTTCATGGCGATGGCCTACATCCTCCTGCTGAACCCCCTGCTCCTTTCGGGCAAGGATGTCGCGGGCAACTCGATGGCCCCGGCGGCGCTGATCACCGCGACGGCCTTCGCCGCGTGCGTCACCACGCTCCTCATGGGCTTCGTCGGCAAGGTGCCGCTGGCACTCGCCGCCGGTCTCTCCGTGTCGGGCGTACTCGCCTCGCAGGTCGCACCGGCCATGACGTGGCCGCAGGCCATGGGCATGTGTGTGATCTACGGTGTCGTGATCTGTCTCCTGGTCGTCACCGGCCTCCGCGAGATGATCATGAACGCGATCCCCCTCGCGCTCAAGCACGCGATCACCATGGGCATCGGCCTGTTCGTGGCCCTCATCGGCCTCGTGAACGCGGGCTTCGTCGGCAAGGGCTCGGAATTCGGTCCCCCCGTCACCCTCGGTCACGGCGGCGAGTTGGCCGGCTGGCCCGTCTTCCTCTTCTGCGTGACCCTGCTCGTCATCTTCGCGCTGCAGGCCCGCAAGGTTCCCGGTGCGATCCTGATCGGCATCGCCGGCGGAACCATACTCGCCGCCATCCTCAACGCCGTCGCGGACATCGACGCGAAGGCCTGGAGGAGCGGCCCGCCGGAGCTCGCGGGCTCCGCCATCTCGATGCCGGACTTCTCGCTCTTCGGTGACGTCGAGTTCGGCGGCTGGGGCGACGTCGGTGTCATGACGGTCGGCATGATCGTCTTCACCCTGGTGCTCGCCGGCTTCTTCGACGCGATGGCCACCATCATCGGCGTCGGCACCGAGGCGAAGCTGGCCGACGACAAGGGCCGCATGCCGGGCCTGTCCAAGGCGCTGTTCATCGACGGTGCCGGTGGCGCCATCGGTGGCGTCGCGGGTGGCTCCGGCCAGACCGTGTTCGTCGAGTCGGCCACCGGCGTCGGTGAGGGTGCCCGCACAGGCCTCGCCTCCGTCGTCACCGGTCTGTTCTTCGCCGCCTGCCTCTTCTTCACCCCGATCACGCAGATCGTCCCGGGTGAGGTCGCCTCCGCGGCCCTCGTGGTCATCGGCGGGATGATGATGCAGAACGCCCGCCACGTGGACTGGGCCGACAGCGCCACCGCGATCCCGGTCTTCCTCACCATCGTGATCATGCCGTTCACGTACTCGATCACGGCCGGCGTCGCCGCCGGTGTCATCTCCTACGTCGTCATCAAGCTGGCGCAGGGCAAGACGCGCGAGATCGGTGCCTTCATGTGGGTGCTGACCGGAATCTTCCTGGTCTTCTTCGCGCTGCACCCGATCGAGGGCTGGCTCGGGGTCAGCTGACCCGGGCGGATCTGATCCGTACCAAAAGCCGCGCCCTCCACGTATCCGATACTGGAATCTGAACCCCTCCGAGGAGGCCCCCCATGCTGGATATCGCCGAAGAACTGAACCGGTGGGTCGAGCAGGGACGTGACTTCGCCGTCGCCACGGTCGTGGCGGTCGGCGGGAGCGCACCCCGGCAGCCCGGAGCGGCCCTCGCCGTCGACAGTGACGGCACGGCCATCGGTTCGGTCTCCGGTGGATGCGTGGAGGGTGCGGTGTACGAGCTGTGCCAGCAGGCGCTGGAGGACGGCGAGACCGTCCAGGAGCGCTTCGGCTACAGCGATGACGATGCCTTCGCCGTCGGTCTGACCTGCGGCGGAATCATCGACATCCTGGTGACCCCGGTCCCCGTGGGCTCTCCCTCCCGGGAGGTGTTCGCGGCTTCGCTGGCCGCCGCCGCTCGCGGGGAGGCGGCGGCGGTCGCGCGGATCGCCGAAGGCCCGGCCGAGCTCATGGGCCGCGCCGTACTCGTCAGGGGCGAAGGTTCCTACGAGGGCGGGTTCGGTGGACACCCCGAGCTGGACCGGGCCATCGCCGAAGAGGCCCGGGCCATGCTCGACGCCGGCAAGACCGGCGTGCTGGAGATCGGCGCCGACGGCCGGCTCTGCGGAGAGCCGCTCAAGGTGCTGGTCGAGTCCAGCGTCCCGCCGCCCCGGATGGTCGTCTTCGGGGCCATCGACTTCGCCTCCGCCCTGGTGCGGATCGGCAAGTTCCTCGGCTACCGGGTGACGCTGTGCGACGCCCGGCCCGTGTTCGCCACGAAGAAGCGTTTCCCCGAAGCGGACGAGATCGTGGTCGACTGGCCGCACCGCTACCTGGAGGAGCAGTCCTCCGCCGGCGAGATCGACGGCCGGACGGTCCTGTGCGTCCTCACGCACGATGCCAAGTTCGATGTCCCGCTCCTCGAACTGGCCCTCAAACTTCCCGTCGCCTACGTCGGCGCCATGGGCTCCCGCCGCACCCACGAGGACCGCAACAAGCGGCTCCGGGAGGTCGGCGTGACCGACCTCGAGCTGGCCCGGCTGCGCTCCCCGATCGGCCTGGACCTCGGGGCCCGCTCGCCGGAGGAGACCGCGCTGTCCATCGCCGCCGAGATCGTCGCCAACCGGCGCGGCGGCACCGGCGCGGCCCTGACCGGCGCGCACATCCCGATCCACCCGGACGTCGCGAACACGGTGATCAGCAGGATCGGTTCCGTCGCTTGAAGAGGTGACGGGCTTTAGCACGGTGTGCAAAGGGCGCGACCCCGCGGGGGTTGCGCCCTTCCGTTGTTCCGCCTATCTTACCGGCCGGTAACAGCGTCTCCCCGTAACGGAGTTGACCGGATGTCTGCCAGCCGATCGAGCAACCGTCGTTCCCTGCCCGCCCTGGCGGCCGTGGCCGCGCTGGCGCTGGCCGCCCTCGGGGCGGGTCCGGCGCCCGCGGCGGGGGCCGGATTCGCGGCGGGCGCGGGGTCCGCGGCGGGCGCCGGACCCGCCGGTACGGGCCCGCGCGAGGTTCTGTTCGTGGGCAACAACTGGGAGGGCACCGCCGACGTTCTCGCCTCCACCGGGGACCTGGCCAAGGTGGGCCGGATCGACATGATTCCGGACAAGGAGGAGCGGCTCCGGGAGATCTACCTCAACCCGGTGAAACTCGCCTACTTCCTGGGCGTACGGGCCACCGCGGGCGAGGGCCACGACCAGTTCGTGGACGATATGTACACCACCCCGGACGGCTCCGCCGTCGTCGCCTCCCGCCCCAGCTTCGCCGACGTCGTCTCCATCGACGTCCGCACCGGCCGGGTCAACTGGCGCTTCCCCGTGGCCGGTTACCGGGCCGACCACATGGCGGTCTCCCCGGACGGCACCCGCGTGGCGGTCTCGGCCTCCACCGCCAACACCGTGCACGTCCTCGACATCGCGAGCGGCCGGCAGGCCGGCTCCTTCAGCACCGGCGACAAACCGCACGAGAACACCTTCACCCGGGACGGCCGCTTCCTGTGGAACAGCTCCATCGGCGACGTGACCTCCGCCCTCGACGCGCCCTGGCTGGACTGGACGAAGGGCGACCGCAGGATCACGGTCGCCGACGCGCAGACCCTCCGTCCGGTCCGGACGATCGACATGCGGGCCCGCCTCGACGCCTTCGGGCGCTCCGACCTGTCGGACGCGGTGCGGCCCATGTCCTTCACCCCGGACGAGTCGAAGATGTACTTCCAGGTGTCCTTCTTCAACGGCTTCGTCGAGTACGACGTGGCCGCCGACCGGATCACCCGGATCAAGACCCTCCCGGTGAACCCCGCCACCAGCACCGACCGCACCACCTGGGTCAACGACTCCCGGCACCACGGCATGTCCATGAGCCCGGACGGGTCCAAGCTGTGCGTCGCGGGGACCATGGACGACTACGCGACCGTGGTGGACCGGGCCACCCTGGAGCAGGGCCCCCTCGTCCCCGCCGTCAAGCCCTACTGGGCCACCGTGGACGGGGACGGCTCCGGCTGCGTGATCTCCGAGAGCGGCGCGGACCAGGTCACCGCCATCGACTTCGCCACCGGCACCAAGCGCGTCTCCGTACCCGTCGGCGACCACCCGCAGCGGATCCGGCTCGGGCGCGTCCCGGCGGACTGGACGGGGCCCGCCGCGCGCTGACCCGCCACCGGGTGGGGCGGGAGCCGGCCCTCATCGAGAATCAGCCCTTATGAAGTGACTGGTCCACCATGACCGATTAGTCTCCGGATCATGGTGGAGATCCGCGAGGTGCCCGAGTCCGACATCGACCGTGCCCTGGAGCTCGCGTACCTGGTCTTCCACGACCGCCCCGAGAAGGAGGGGCGCGAGCGGCACCACGAGCTGCTCCGCCCCTGCCTGCGGATCGGGGCCTACGACGGCGACGCGATGGTCGGGTTCATGGCCGCGCACGCGTTCCGGCTCTCGGTGCCCGGGGCCGACCTGCCCTGTCCCGGGCTCACCTTCGTCTCCGTCGCCCCCACCCACCGCCGGCGCGGCGTGCTGACCGCGCTGATGGGCGACATGCTGCGCCGCGCGGGGGCGGCCGGCAGTCCCGTCGCCGCCCTGTGGGCCTCCGAGGCGGCCATCTACGGGCGCTTCGGCTACGGCAGCGCCACCCAGGGCGCCACCATCGAGATCGACTCCACCCGGCCGCTGGCCCTGCGCATCGAGGCGGACCGCAGGCCGCTGCGGCTGGTCGCCCCCGAGGAGGCGGTCGCCGTCGTGGGCCCGTACCACGAGGCGGCCCGCGCGGTCCGGGCCGGGCGGCCCACCCGCAGCGAGCGGCGCTGGACCGAGGAGTGGCTCATCGAGCAGGACGAGGAGGACGAGGAGCTCAGCCCGCCCCGGATCATCGTCCTGGGGGAGCCGGGCGAACCGATCGCGGGCTACGTCCTCTACCGAACGAAGCCCGAGGAGAACACCGGGGGCGTGCGGACCCCGGGCCTGGTCCGGGTCGACGAACTGGAGGCCGACACCCCTCGGGCCGCCGCCGCCCTGTGGGAGTGCGTGGCCTCCCTCGACCTCACCGGCCGGGTCACCGCGTGGGGCCGGCCGGCCGACGACCCGCTGCTGCACTTCGCCGCCGACCGGGACCAGGTCCGGGTCACCGCCGTGTTCCCGGCGCTCTGGCTCCGGCTGGTCGACGTGGCGGCCGCGCTGACCGGCCGGTCCTGGGCCGCGCCCGTGGAACTCGTACTGGACCTGACCGACGTACGGCTGCCCGCGAACGCGGGACGGTTCCTGCTGAAGGCCGGGCCGGACGGGGCGGCGTACGAGCCCGCCGCCGCGGGCCGGGCCCCGGACCTGACCCTGGACGTACGGGAACTCGCGGCCTGCTACCTCGGCGGGACCCGGGCCGTCGAACTGGCCGCGTCCGGCCTGCTGGTGGAGCACACCCCCGGCGCGGCGGCGGCCCTGGACGCGGGGCTGCGCACCGCGCTGCTCCCGCACACGGCGGACGAGTTCTGAAGGATCCGCGGCGGGGGGAGGACGGCCCCCACGCCGCGGACCCGGATCAGCGGGCGGGCAGGGAGATCCGGGCCGCCGACATGCCGAAGTCTGAGCTCAGCACCCCGATGGAGATCCCGTCACCCAGGCGGTGCAGGTGCTCCTCGCGGTAACGGACCGTCTTCTCGTGCCAGTTCAGGATTCCCGCCAGCCAGTCCTTCAACTCACCGACGTACGCGTCGAGTCCGGCCCGGGCCTCGGCGCCGAGCTTCCAGTCGTCGTAGAGCAGGGGCAGCTGGTTCGCGACGATGTGCTCGAACTCCTCGGTGCGCTGGGTCATCAGCGAGTGACAGATGTGCAGCGCCTCCTCGTAGCCGATGTCGAAGAAGTTGCGGGTGACGAGCACGTAGTTGTGCACCTCGCCCTCGACCTCCACCTCCTTCTGGTACGAGAAGATGTCGTTCATCAGGCACGCGGAGTCGGCGGCCGCGTTCTCCAGGGAACGGATGGTGCCCGAGGCGTAGATGTCGTCGGGGATGCCCCGGCCCGCCTGGCCCAGCCGGCACAGGTACATCGTGAGGTGCGAGCCGAAGGTGTGCCGGCGCATCTCCGCGTAGTCCACCGGGTCGGGGATGCGGTTCTGGATCTGGTTCTCCATCTCCCACAGCCAGCTGTGCAGCATGCTCACGAGGGTGGCCCGGAACTCGCCCCGGATCTCGGGGGTCATGTCCTTGCTGGTGCGCACCCACAGGTCGCCGAGGGACCGCTCCATCGCGGTCAGTGCCACCGGCTGCTCGGCGTGGTCCACCGGGATCATGGCGACGAGCCGCGCGGTGGTGGCCTTGGCGGCGGAGAGGTTCTTGGACTGGGCGAAGACCACCGGGTAGTAGTCGTCCCCGTACGTGCCCCAGGTCAGCCAGCAGGCGTTGAGGGTCAGCGCCTCGGGGGTCGCGTCGGGGTCGATGGCGGCCGAGCAGAGCGCGAAGTCGTAGCCGCGCAGTTTCTCCTCGTTCCAGATCGCCGAGCCGGGGTCGCCGGGCTGCGGATCGATCAGGCCCATCTGCCTGGCCCAGGCGACGGATTCCTCGCGGGCGCGGGCGTGGTGGGGGCTGAGGGTGAGCGGGAACGGCATGTAGACGTCCGGGACGACGGACGGGCCGGTGCGCTCGAAGGGGACGTGGGTGAAGGAGCGCCGGCGCAGTTCCAGGGCGCGGGGGGCGAGGATGGAGCGCAGGTCGAGGGCGGTGGTGCCGAGGCCCGTGGGCATGAACGGGAGGGTGAGCGGGGCGGTGGCCCGGGCTTCCTTGTTCATGTAGCGGCTGGAGACCATGTGCCACTCGTGGCCGCCGGACTGCCAGTCCTGGAGCCCCTTGGCGTAGGCGAGGACGGCGGCGATCTCCGCCGGGTTCATGGCGTGGTCGGCGAAGAGCTGGGGGAGTTCGGCGAGGGCGGTCTGCTCGAACTGCTGGAGCCGGGAGGTGAGGAGGTCGTTGGAGGCTTCGGCGGCCTCCTGGGTGGTGCAGCCGAGGAAGGTCTCCAGCACCAGGATCGCGTTGGAGAGTTCGCCCTCCTCGGAGACCTCGCGCTGGTAGGAGAAGATGTCGTTCCTGATGTGCACGGCGTCGGAGAAGGAATCGCGCAGCACGCCGAGCGGGCGGGAGTGCGCGACGCGGGCCGGAACCTCCGCGGACACGTACTCGATGAGCCCGGCCGACCAGGGTGCGCCGCCGACCTTGCGGCGCATCTCGATGTATTCGAGGGGGTTGGAGACCCGCCCGATGTTGATGTTGGCGAGTTCCCACATCGACTCGTCGAGCAGGTTCTTGGTGGACAGGGAGAAGCGTTCCCGCCAGTCCATCGACATGGCCGGGACGGTACGGGCCCACAGGTCGGCGAGTCCGGCCTCGACGGGGTTGGTCGCCTCGGGGAAGCCGTCCGCCAGGTCCATCGGCATGAAGGCGCCGAGCCGGTCGAGGTAGGCCTTGGCTCCCGCACGGTCCTGGGAGCGCTTGAACATCTCCAGGAAGTGGTCGTCGAAGAAGAACACCCACACGTACCAGTCGGTGACCAGGGACAGCGCCTCGCTGCCGCAGTCGGGGTGGGTGTACGAGCACAGCAGGGCGTAGTCGTGCGAGTCGAGGTCGCTCTCCTCCCAGACGCCGGAACCTTCCAGCATCCCGAAGCCGCGGGCCCACTTCTTGGTGTGGACCCTGGCGTCCTCCAGGTGGGGGTTCAGTCGCGCCGGATAAGGCACATAGAAATCCGGCAGTTGAAACGGCTGCGTCACGGCAGGGTGGGCCTTTCGTCGGACTTCTTGCGTGGATACCAGCTGCTTTAGCTGGGGGAGGAAACGAATCCTTGGGGGCGAGGCGCGGAGCGCCAGAGGTCGCTTCGCGGTGCCGGAGGCGGTCACGCGGCGCCCGCGGGTCCTTCGGGTCGGGTGGTGTAGGCGTAGCCGTCGGCTCGTTGGAGGAGGCTGAAGTGTTTGTGGCGGATGCCCTGGATGAGGCCGTGTGCGGTTTTGATGTTGAAGCTGCCGGTGGCGCGGACGGCGATTCGTCCGGAGTGGGTGCCGGTCTTCTTGCCGGTGGGGACGACGGCGCGGGCGAGGTCTCCGGTCTGGTAGCCGAAGAACGTCTTCTGTCTGGGCAGACGTAGCCGGGGGAAGCCGTACTTGTCGGTACGGGTACGGGTGTAGGTGCCGCGCCCGGTCGCGGCGACGGCGAGGACGCGGGCCGGGGTCCGGGTGATTGTGTCCAGGCGTCCGACGCACAGGGCGTCCAACGTGTGGGTCTTCGGAGTGCCGGTCCGCTGCCGGTTCCACTTGGTGCGGCCCCCCGATGCGGTGTGAACCGTGGGGAATGCGGTGTCGAGGGCGCGCCACAGGGCCCATCGGGTGGCGTTGACGGCTGCCGCGTCCCGCAATGGAGTTTTGGCCTGGGCGAGGATGCGGGCCAACCGCTTGGGGGATGTGGCCAGGAACTCTTCGACCGGCGTGTTGTCTTTCTTCTGGTTGCAGGGGATGCAGGCGGTGCACAGGTTGGAGATGCGGTCGCTTCCGCCGCGTGAGCGGGGGTGGATGTGGTCGATGTTGAGGGGGACACCTGTGGTGCCGCAGTAGGCGCAGGTCCTGCCCCACTTGGCCAAAAGGTATTCGCGGACTTCCGTACCGTGCAGGGTGCCGTGCTGGTACTCGGCCCCCTCCAGAGGTCCGCCGTGGGACATGGCGTGGGTGTCGAACGTGACCCGTTCCACATGTACCGCGCGGACGGGTGCCCAGCGCGCCAGCCGTGTGGTCCACGACATGGTGGTGTCGACGCGGTGACGCAGCGACGGGGCCAGCCACCCCTTGGGGCGGGTGCGGTTGGAGAACCGGGGTGCACGGTAGCGCAGGTTGCGGGTGCGCCTGCCGCGCCGGTAGGCGGCACGAGCGGTCAGCTTGTCCCGGATGACGCTGCCCCGGTGGGCGAGTTCGACCGCGTACAGGCCACGGCGTTCACCGTCCTTCGCGGTGAAGACCGCGATACCGGTGTGCTTGGAGCCGGGGTCGATCCCGAGTTGCACACCGTCCACCTGCGATTCCGAGACCATGCGCTCCTTGAGCCGGATCACGAACGGGGTGTGCCGGGCCACGACGGCCCGGCCCTGCTTGAGGAGCTTGCGGGCTCTCGCGGGGCTGGCGGGTTGGAGCGGCGTGCCGTGCTTGTCGAGGACGAAGACGGCAGGGTGGCCCTCACGGGCCTTCTCCCCAACCTGATGGTTGGGGGTGACGCGCCCGGCGCCAGGTGGAGCGTCGGGCATCTCCCCTCGCACATGTACCGCGACGGGTGCCTTGCGGCGTTCGAGTCCCGTTTCGTCCCCGATCCGGGGGGTGTCTGCTGACTCGAATTCCAGGGCCACCTGCTGAGGAAGCACAGGTGGGTGGGTCTTCTGCCCTACGCGATACGTAGCCAACTTCGTTCACCTCCGCACACGTGTGTTGGCTGGTGCTGGTAACGGCGGCCCTCAGCCCGTAGGGCCGAAAGCCCCCTCCTTCAGGAGGGGGATCCCGTTACCTGACTGTCTCGTTGGTTCCTCACGAGATCAGCAGGGAACTACCCGTGTTGCCGGTGAGATAAGGGGGAGTTCACTTCATCAGGTGACGTGCGTGTCGTTCTGTGGCGGATGGTGCTGGCGACCGGTAGGGGGACGGGTGAGGCGGCGTGTTCCTCCCTGGCCTCCCCCGCCCGTTCGTCGGCGCAGGGCTCAGACCTCCGCGGACTTCCGCTCGTCGAACGCCGGGTAGAACTTGCGCAGCAGGCCGAAGGTCTCGGGGAAGTCGAGCTGGCCCGGGGCGGAGCTGGCACCGAAGAAGGAGTACGTGATCCGCGATCCGAGGGCGGGGAAGAAGACGCGCGAGACCGCTCCGGCCTCGCCCATGGCGATGACGATCAGCCGGGTGTCCTCGGCTCCGGCGCGCAGCAGGAGCGAGGCCAGCCGCCGGACGTCGTCCTCGGACCGCACCATGGTGGACACCTTGACCACATCGGCGCCGGCGCCCTTCGCGTCGTCGATGACGCTCTGGAGTTCCTCGGTGGCCGGGGTGAATTCGAAATTGTGGTACGAGACGAGCGCCACGGTGTCGTGCCGGTGGGCGGCCTCGATCACCTCGGACAGGATTTCCCCGGAGGAGAGCTCGATGTCCACGGCCTGGACCTGAGGGGCGAGCGCCCGGAACAGTTCGAGTCGCCGCGCCTCCGTGCCTTTCCAGTCGCCGCCCTCGCGGGCCGAGCGGATGGTGGCCAGTACGGGCAGTGACTTGAACGCGTCCACCTGCGCCAGGACGTGCGCCGTGTCGGTCACCGCGTACCGGTCGACGCGCAGTTCGGCCACGTCGACGCCGGCGCTCTTCGCGGCGTGTGCGCGCGGCTCGGTCTCGCTGTCGTCGAAGCTGACGGCCACCAGCGGAATCCCGCCGTCGAGAAGCGCCCGCAGTGAATTCATTTCGTGGTCACAGCCTTTTCGATTCCGATATCCGACGCGAAGTACAAGGTGAACGGGGCGGATTATACGTGGAATCGGTAAGGGGGAGGGTGGCCGCCCACCCCTTGGCGGGGAGGATGCCCGGCGCGCCCAAGGCGCTGGTGTCGCACCCCGACATGCTTGTCTGATTGTTCTAGGTTTGTCCCATCAGTTCATACTTTCGAGTTCCGGGAGAGAGACTCATGGCGATCGACCTCGACAAGGTGCTGGACAAGGCGTGGGCCGACAAGCCGCTCGCGGAGGTGCTCGCGGCGCCGGTGGCCGCGCTCAAGGGCGTCACCGACAAGGACGGCGAGCTGCTGCTGGAGGCCTTCGGCGTGAAGACCGTCGCCGACTTCGGCCAGCTGAAGTACGCGGGCTGGGCCCAGGCGTTGGTGGCGCTGAACCAGACCACGAAGTAGCGGGACCGGCGGGGCGCACGGGCTACCCGGCGGGCCTCAACTCCCCGTCGGGGTGGGCCGCGCGCCAGGCCTTGATGGACAGGTCCCAGTCGTCGCCCGTCAGGGCGGTGAGGGAAGCGGGAAAGAGGCCGTCCTCCTCTTTCGCGATGTGGTGGTGGAGCTCCTCCACCGCCCGGCGCAGGGCCGCGGCGTCCGCCGGGTCCGCCAGGTCGGCGCCGGCGAGGAACGCCGCCAGTTCGCGGTGTTCCGCGACCAGCGCCGCGATGTGCGGGGCGTACTCCGGGTCCTGCTCCATCACGGTGAACAGGCCGTCCTCCTCGCCCTTCCAGTGGGCGAGCAGGACGGCCGTCATCTCCGTCACGAGGGCGCGGGCCCGGCCGAGGTCCCCGGCGTCCAGGGCGCGCAGCGCGTCGCCCCCGGCGTTCGCCACCGCCTCGTGCTCGGCGATGAACTCCTTGATCAGGGGGATCTCACGGCAGCCGCAGTAGTGGCACATGCGGCCAGTCTGGTCCAGTCGGTGTCCGGTTAGTCGCTTTCGCCTTCGAGGTTGCCCTCCGTGTCCAGGTACACCTGGCGCAGCGCCTCCAGGACCTGCGGGTCCGGCTTCTCCCACATGCCGCGGGACTCCGCCTCCAGCAGCCGCTCCGCGATCCCGTGCAGAGCCCAGGGGTTGGCCTCCTCCAGGAAGGCGCGGTTCTCCGGGTCCAGGACGTACGTCTCGGTCAGCTTGTCGTACATCCAGTCGGCCACCACGCCGGTCGTGGCGTCGTAGCCGAAGAGGTAGTCGACGGTGGCGGCCAGCTCGAAGGCCCCCTTGTAACCGTGGCGGCGCATCGCCTCGATCCACTTCGGGTTCACGACGCGGGCCCGGAAGACGCGGGAGGTCTCCTCGACCAGCGTGCGCGTCTTGACCGTCTCGGGCCGGGTCGAGTCCCCGATGTACGCCTCGGGGGCCGTGCCGCGCAGGGCGCGGACGGTGGCCACCATGCCGCCGTGGTACTGGAAGTAGTCGTCGGAGTCGGCGATGTCGTGCTCACGGGTGTCGGTGTTCTTCGCCGCGACCGTGATCCGCTTGTAGGCGGTCTCCATCTCCTCGCGCGCCGCGCGCCCTTCCAGGCCCCGGCCGTACGCGTACCCGCCCCACACCGTGTAGACCTCCGCGAGGTCGGCGTCGGTGCGCCAGTCGCGGGAGTCGATCAGCTGCAGGATGCCCGCGCCGTACGTGCCCGGGCGCGAGCCGAAGATGCGGGTGGTGGCCCGCCGCTCGTCCCCGTGCACCGCCAGGTCGGCCTGCGCGTGGGCCCGTACGAAGTTGTCCTCCGCGGGCTCCTCCAGCGAGGCGGCCAGCCGTACCGCGTCGTCCAGCAGGCCGATGACGTGCGGGAACGCGTCGCGGAAGAAGCCGGAGATGCGCAGGGTCACGTCGATCCGCGGCCGGCCGAGCTCCGCGAGCGGGATCGGCTCCAGGCCGGTGACGCGGCGCGAGGCCTCGTCCCAGACCGGGCGGACACCGAGCAGCGCCATGGCCTCGGCCACGTCGTCGCCCGAGGTGCGCATCGCGCTCGTGCCCCACAGGGACAGACCGACGGAGGCGGGCCATTCGCCGTTGTCCGTGCGGTAGCGGGTCAGGAGGGAATCGGCGAGCGCCTGGCCGGTCTCCCACGCGAGGCGCGAGGGTACGGCCTTCGGGTCCACCGAGTAGAAGTTGCGGCCGGTCGGCAGCACGTTGACCAGACCGCGCAGCGGGGAGCCGGAAGGGCCCGCCGGGACGAATCCGCCGTCCAGGGCGCGGACCACGTGGGCGATCTCGTCGGTGGTGCCGGCCAGGCGCGGGACGACCTCGCGGGCCGCGAAGTCCAGTACGGCCGCCACGTCCGCCGAGTGTCCGGCGGCGACCGAAGTCACCGCCTCCGGCGCCCAGTTCGCGTCCTCCATCGCCTGGACCAGCGCGCGGGCCGTCTCCTCCGCCTCGTCGGCGGTGGTGCGGGTGGCCGCGGACTCGTCCAGGCCGAGCGCTTCGCGCAGACCGGGCAGGGCCGTCGTACCGCCCCAGATCTGGCGGGCGCGCAGGATGGCGAGGACCAGGTTGACGCGGGCATCGCCCGTCGGGGCGCCGCCCAGGACGTGCAGACCGTCGCGGATCTGGGCGTCCTTGATCTCGCACAGCCAGCCGTCGACGTGCAGGAGGAAGTCGTCGAAGCCGTCGTCGTCGGGACGCTGCTCCAGACCCAGGTCGTGGTCCAGCTTCGCGGCCTGGATCAGGGTCCAGATCTGGGCGCGGATGGCCGGCAGCTTCGCCGGGTCCATCGCGGAGATCTGGGCGTACTCGTCGAGGTGCTGCTCCAGGCGCGCGATGTCGCCGTACGACTCCGCGCGCGCCATCGGCGGCACCAGGTGGTCGACCAGGGTGGCGTGCACGCGGCGCTTGGCCTGGGTGCCCTCGCCCGGGTCGTTGACCAGGAACGGATAGATCAGGGGCAGGTCGCCGAGCGCGGCGTCGGGGGCGCAGGCCGCCGACAGGCCGGCGTTCTTGCCCGGCAGCCATTCGAGGTTGCCGTGCTTGCCCAGGTGGATCATCGCGTCGGCGCCGAAGCCGCCGTCCTCGGCGCGGGCCTGGATCCAGCGGTACGCGGCCAGGTAGTGGTGCGAGGGCGGCAGGTCCGGGTCGTGGTAGATCGCGATCGGGTTCTCGCCGAAGCCGCGCGGCGGCTGGATGAGGATGAGGAGGTTGGCGCGGCGCAGCGCGGCCAGCACGATGTCGCCCTCGGGGTTCGCGGAGCGGTCCACGAACATGTTGCCCGGGGCCTCGCCCCAATGCCGCTCGACGCTTTCGCGCAGCTCGGCGGGGAGCTCGGCGAACCAGCGCTTGTAGTCGGCCGCCGGGATCCGGACCGGGTTGCGGGCGAGCTGCTCCTCGGTGAGCCAGTCCTGGTCGTGGCCGCCGGCCGCGATCAGGGCGCGGATCAGCTCGTCGCCGTCGCCGGAGACCAGGCCCGGGACGTCCTCGACGGGGCCGAAGTCGTACCCGCCCGCGATGAGGGTGCGCAGCAGTTCCACGGCGCTGGCCGGGGTGTCCAGGCCGACCGCGTTGCCGATGCGGGAGTGCTTGGTGGGGTACGCGGACAGGACCAGGGCGATCTTCTTGTCGCGGCGGTCGATGTGGCGCAGGCGCGCGTGGCGCACTGCGATGCCGGCCACGCGGGCGGCCCGCTCGGGGTCGGCGACGTAGGCGGGCAGCCCGTCCTCGTCCAGCTCCTTGAAGGAGAACGGGACGGTGATCAGGCGGCCGTCGAACTCCGGGACGGCGACCTGGGTGGCGGCGTCGAGCGGGGACAGGCCCTCGTCGTTCGCCTCCCAGGCGGCCCGGGAGCCGGTCAGGCACAGGGCCTGCAGGATCGGTACGCCGAGGGCGGCCAGGGCGCCGGCGTCCCAGGACTCGTCGTCACCGCCGGCCGAGGCGGTGGCCGGCTTGGTGCCGCCGGCGGCCAGGACCGTGGTGACGATCGCGTCGGCGGACGCCAGCTGCGCGATCAGCTCCGGCTCCGGGGAGCGGAGGGAGGAAACGTAGAGGGGGAGCGCCTGGGCGCCGTGGGCCTCGATGGCCTCGGAGAGGGTGTGCACGAAGGCGGTGTTGCCGCTCATCTGGTGCGCGCGGTAGTAGAGCACCGCGATCCGGGGACCTTCGGTGCGCTGCGGGGTGCGCTCCAGCGGGCCCCACGTGGCGGAGGCCGCCGGGGGCTCGAAGCCGTGGCCGGTCAGCAGCACGGTGTCGGAGAGGAAGCGCGCCAGCTGGTCCAGGTTGGCCGGGCCGCCGTGGGCGAGGTAGCCGTGCGCCTCGGCGGCGATGCCGATCGGGACGGTCGAGGCTTCCATCAGCTGGGCGTCGGGGGCCTGTTCGCCGGTCAGCACGACCACCGGGCGGTTCTGGCCGGGGGCCAGGAGCAGGTCGAGGCCTTCCTGCCAGGCGCGCAGGCCGCCGAGGAGGCGTACGACGACCAGGGAGACGCCGTCGAGGAGACCGGGGAGGTCGTCGAGGGGAAGGCGGGAGGGGTTGGCGAACCGGTACGGGACGGGAGCGTCCCCCGCGTTCGCCGCGCGGGCGCTGAGCAGATCGGTGTCGGACGTCGACAGCAGCAGGATCATGCGGCGGCAGGCCTTCCTCGGGGTTTCCGCGCCCCGGGCAGTGAGGACGGCGGGAGTTCCTGACTCATCCGGTGCGGGTTGGGCCGCGCGGATTCACAGTGGCGGGACCGCGCCGGATTCGCACCGGGCTTCCTCCCATGTCGCCGTCCTCGGCGATGGCGGGCCTGTTGGCCGCCTGGGACTCATCTTAGGGGGGTGGGTCACCTGCGGTGACGCTGGGTCGTGGGTCGGTGCGGGGGGCGGGGCCCGGGCCCGATGGCAGGGGGGTGTGGTCGGGTGCGGCGCCGCTGCCGGGGCTCTGCCCCGGGCCCCGCGCCTCAAACGCCGGCGGGGCTGGATTCGGCCGGCGCCGGTGGGCCGGTGGGCCGGTGGGCCGGTGGGCGGGCGGACCGGTGGGGATGGATGCGCCGAGGGGCGGAGGGATCGAGTGTGGCGGGAGCGGCGGGAGCGGCGGGAGCGGCGGGAGCGGCGAGAACGGTCGGAGGGGTGGGAGCGGCCGGGAGCGTTCGGGGCGGCGGGAGCGTTCGGAGCGGCGGGGAGCGGTCGGAGGGGTGGGAGTGGCCGGGAGCGTTTGGAGCGGCGGGAGTGGCCGGGAGCGTTCGGAGCGTTTGGAGTGGCGGGGAGTGGTCGGGAGGGGGCGGTTCGGGGTGGTGATCGACACAGGGGGTGGGCGCGGAATCGTGGGTATGCTCGCCGCCATGCCCACGCCCCCCTCCGCCACCCCGCGGGACGAACCCGTCATACGGGATCGCGGCGACGCCTGCCCCGGCGCGCTGCGCCTGCACGCCGCCGACGACGGGTACCTGGCGCGGGTCCGGATCCCGGGGGGTCTGCTGACCAGCCGGCAGGCCTCGGCGCTGGCGCTGGCCGCCGACCGCTTCGGGGACGGGCACCTGGAGCTCACCTCGCGCGGGAACGTGCAGCTGCGCGGGCTCGCCGGAGGATGCGGCACGGGGCTGGCGGAGCTGCTGGACGGGGCCGGGCTGCTGCCCGCGCCCGGCCACGAGCGGGTACGGAACATCGTGGCGACCCCGCTGTCCGGGATCGGGAGTTCCGGGCGGCCCCATGTGACCCCCTGGGTCGGGGAGTTGGACCGGCTGCTGTGCGCGAGCACCCGTGCGACGGCCCTGTCCGGACGGTTCCTGTTCGCCATCGACGACGGGCGCGGCGACGTCGCCGCGCTCGACCCCGATGTCACCCTGCTCGGCGGACCGCGGGGCCGGGCGCTGGTCCGGCTCGGCGCGGCCCGGGGCGCCGTGGAGGTGGACGCCGCCGACGCGCCGCGGGCGGCGCTGCTCGCGGCCGAGTACTTCCTCGACTCCGCGGACGCCGCCGGCACCCGCGCCTGGCAGGTGTCCGAACTGCCCGCCGCGCACGCCCCGGAGGAAGGGGAGTTCGCGCTGCGGCTCGGGTCGGCCGGCATCGCGGCGGACGTTCTTCCCCAGGTGGCCTGGCCCTACGCGCCGTCGCCCAGGCCCTGGGGCCCCGGTACCGGTGACCGGACGCCGCTGTGCGTCCTGCCCCCGCTCGGCCGGCTCACCGCCGACCAGTGGCGGGTGCTGGTGGGCGTCGCGGCCGGCGGGGAAGGCGACGGCGAGCTGCGGGTCACCCCGTGGCGGAGCATCGTCCTGCCCGGTGCGAGCACCCGGCGGCCGCTCGACGGCTACGCGCGGCTCGTGGCCGCGGGCCTGTCCGTCGCCCCCGACGGCCCCTGGGAGTCCGTCACCGCCTGTACGGGGCGGCCGGGTTGCGCCAAGGCGCTGTCCGACGTACGCGCCGACGCGCGGGCCGTGGTGGACGCCGGCGAGGCTCCGGCCGGGCCCGCCGGCGCGCCCGTCCACTGGTCCGGGTGCGAGCGCCGCTGCGGGCATCCGCGCGGCGCCGCCTGGGTCGACCTCGTCGCCACCCCCGACGGGTACCTGCTCGACGGCCGCCCGGTGCCGTCCCACGAACTTGCCCAGGCCGTCGCCGACGCGCGCCGCCAACCCCGAGTGTCCGAAGACGCAGTGAAGAAATGAGCGAGTACACCGTGTTCGAGTACGAGAAGGACGGCGCCGAGATCTACCGCCAGTCCTTTGCCACGATCCGCGCCGAGGCGGACCTTTCCGGGCTGCCCGCCTCGGTCGCCCAGGTCGCGGTGCGCATGATTCACGCCTGCGGGATGACCGACCTGACCCGGGACCTGGGCTACTCGCCCGAGGTCGTCCTGCGGGCGCGCGCCGCCCTGGAGGCCGGCGCGCCGATCCTGTGCGACGTGCAGATGGTCGCCAGCGGGGTCACCCGCAAGCGGCTGCCCGCCGACAACCAGGTGATCTGCACCCTCTCCGACCCGGCCGTGCCCGAGCTCGCCGCGAAGATGGGCACGACGCGCAGCGCCGCTGCCCTCGAAGTCTGGCGGGACCGGGGCCTGTTGGAGGGTTCGGTGATCGCCGTCGGGAACGCGCCGACCGCGCTCTTCCGGCTGCTGGAGATGATCGAGGAGGGTGCCCCGCGCCCCGCCGCGGTCATCGGGGTCCCCGTCGGATTCATCGGCGCCGCCGAGTCCAAGGACGCCCTCGCCGAACACCCCTCCGCACTGGACCACTTGATCGTCCGTGGCCGCCGCGGCGGCAGCGCCATGGCCGCGGCCGCCGTCAACGCCATCGCGAGCGTGGCCGAATGAGCACCGGACGGCTCTACGGGGTCGGGCTCGGGCCCGGCGACCCCTCGCTGATGACGCTGCGCGCCGTCGAGGTGATCGCGGAGGCCGACGTGGTCGCGTACCACTCCGCCCGCCACGGCCGCTCGATCGCCCGCTCCATCGCCGCGAAGCACCTGCGCGCGGACCACATCGAGGAGCCGCTGGTCTACCCGGTCACCACCGAGACCACCGACCACCCCGGCGGCTACCAGGGCGCGATGGAGGAGTTCTACGAGGCCTCCGCCGCCCGGCTCGCCGTCCACCTGGACGCGGGCCGCACCGTCGCCGTGCTCGCGGAGGGCGACCCGCTCTTCTACAGCTCGTACATGCACATGCACAAGCGGCTCTCCGGCCGGTACGAGACCGAGGTGATCCCCGGGGTGACCTCGGTGAGCGCCGCGGCCGCCCGGCTCGGCACCCCGCTCGTGGAGGGCGAGGAGGTGCTGACGATCCTGCCCGGCACCCTCTCCGAGGAGGAGCTCACGGCCCGCCTCGCCGCCACCGACTCGGCGGTCGTGATGAAGCTCGGCCGCACCTTCCCCGCCATCCGGCGGGCCATGGAGAACAGCGGCCGGCTCGCCGAGGCGCGCTACGTGGAGCGCGCGACGATGGAGGGGGAGCGGACGGGCGTCCTGGCGGACACCGACCCCGGCTCCGTCCCCTACTTCGCCGTCGCCGTGGTGCCCAGCCGGATCGGGAACCCGGGCAGCGTGCCGTCCGGCCCCGGCGAGGTCGCCGTCGTCGGCACCGGCCCGGCCGGGCCGCTGTGGCTGACCGCCGAGACGCGGCGGGTGCTGGCCGACGCGGAGGTGCTGGTCGGGTACACGACGTACCTGGACCGGGTCCCGGTCAAGCCGGGCCAGATCCGGCACGGCTCGGACAACAAGGTCGAGTCCGAGCGCGCCGAGTTCGCGCTCGACCTCGCCCGGCGCGGCAAGCGGGTCGCCGTGGTCTCCGGCGGCGACCCCGGGGTCTTCGCCATGGCCACCGCGGTCCTGGAGGTCGCGGGGCAGGCGGAGTACGAGGACGTGCCCGTACGGGTGCTGCCCGGGGTGACGGCCGCCAACGCGGCCGCCGCCGCGGCCGGAGCCCCGCTCGGCCACGACTACGCCACCATTTCCCTCTCCGACCGGCTCAAGCCCTGGGAGGTCATCGCGGAGCGGCTGCGCGCGGCCGCCGCGGCCGATCTCGTCCTGGCCCTGTACAACCCGGGCTCGCGCAGCCGGAACTGGCAGGTGGCTCAGGCTCGCGAACTGCTGCTGGAGCTGCGCGCACCGCAGACGCCGGTGGTCGTCGCGCGCGACGTGGGCGGGCCGGAGCAGTCGGTCCGGATCGTCACGCTGGCCGAACTGGAGCCGTCCGAGGTGGACATGCGGACGATCCTGCTGATCGGCTCCTCGCAGACCCAGGTGACCGAGCGGCTCGACGGGTCGCGGGTGACCTGGACCCCGCGCCGGTACGGGTGATCCGGAGCCGGAGCCGGAGCCGCCCGGTCCGCTGAGCACCGGCCCCGTCGAGCATCGGCTCGGCGGGGCCGGTTTCGCCGTGCTCCGGCGCCGCTAGCCGGGGTTGACCGCGAAGCGCACGGAGCGGACCAGGAGGTCGTCGCGGGCCGGGTTTCCGTGCGCGCGCAGCCTCCACTCCGAGCCCTGGCAGTTGGCTCCCGTGTAGACGATCACGGCGGAGTCCGTGTCGTTGTGCGGGCCGTAGCCGGGCTGGACCTCGTCGTCGCCGACCGCGTAGAGGTTGACGCACTTGCCGCTGTGCGGGTCGTGCAGGGTGACGTGCTGCTCCTGCGCGTACGCGTCGACGTACTTGTAGTGGAAGTAGCCTTCGGCGGCGAGTGCCGAACCGGGCAGGGACAGGATCAGGGCGAAGGCCGCCATGGCGGCGCCGGCGGTGGTGGCGGCGGTGCGGAGCTTCATGAGGGAGTGGATCCGTTTCCGTGGGGGCGGGTCGGGCGTTGCGGGCACGACCCTAGGAGGGCTCCGGGCGGCGAATCGATCCTCCGTGATCCCTCGGCGTGTCCGGCTCCGCGCCGTCCGGCCCCGCGCTGTCGGGCTCCGCGGCGTCCGGCTCCGCGGCGTCCGGCCCCGCGCTGTCCGGCCCCGCCCCTCAGCGGGACAGCCAGCGCCGGACCTCGTCCACCGAGCCGGTCTGCGGGACGCCCTGCGGCACCGGCGGGCGGCGCACCAGCAGGACCGGGACGCCGGCCTCGCGCGCGGCGGTGAGCTTGGGGGCGGTGGCCGAGCCGCCGCTGTCCTTGGTGACCAGCAGGTCGATGCGGTGGCGGGACAGCAGCTCCCGCTCGTCGGCGAGGGTGAACGGGCCGCGGGCGAGCAGCACTTCGAGGCGCGGCGGTGCGGGCGCGGCCGGCGGATCCACCGAACGCACCAGGAACCAGGGCTCGGTGAGGTGCGCGAAGCTGTGCAGTCCCATCCGGCCGGTGGTCAGGAAGACGCGGGCGCCGAGGTCCGGGAGCAGGGCGGCCGCCTCGGTGAGGGAGTCCGCGACGTGCCAGTCGTCCCCGGGGCCCGGGGTCCAGCCGGGACGGCGCAGCGCGAGCAGCGGAACGCCCGAAAGGGCGGCCGCCCCGGCCGCGTTGAAGCTCATCCGCTCCGCGAAGGGGTGGGTGGCGTCGACCAGGTGCGTGACCCCGTGCGCGGTGATCCAGGCCGCCAGCCCGTCGGGACCGCCGAAGCCGCCGATCCGGGTTTCGCCGGGCGGGAGCACCGGGGCGGCGACCCGGCCGGCCAGCGAGGTGGTCACCCGGGCGGAGTCCGGGCCGGCGGTCAGTGACTCCGCCAGGCGCCTCGCCTCGGTGGTGCCGCCGAGGATCAGGACGTGCGGCAGCGGGCCGGCGCCGGGGCCACCGGGATCAACACGCATGCCGGTCGCGCTCGGCGGAGTACAGGTGGCTGTCGCGGAACTGCTCGGCTCCCAGGGTGCGGCCCACCAGGATGACGGCCGTGCGGACCAGCCCGGCCTCCTTCACCTGGGCGGCGATGTCGGCCAGCGTCCCGCGCAGGATCAGCTCGTCGGGGCGGCTGGCCATCGCCACCACCGCCGCCGGGCACTCGGCCCCGTAGTGCGGCAGGAGTTCGTCCACGACCCGGTCCACGTAGCGGGTGGCCAGGTGCAGCACCAGCAGGGCTCCGCTGCGGCCCAGCGTGGCGAGGTCCTCGCCGGGCGGCATCGGCGTGGCCTGCTGGGAGATCCGGGTCAGGATCACGGTCTGGCCGACGGTGGGGACGGTCAGTTCCCGCTTCAGCGCGGCGGCCGCCGCGGCGAAGGCGGGGACGCCGGGGACGACCTCGTAGGGGATGCCGGCCGCGTCGAGGCGCCGCATCTGCTCCGCGACGGCGCTGAAGACGGACGGGTCGCCGGAGTGGAGCCGGGCCACGTCCTGGCCCGCCGCGTGCGCGCGTACGCACTCGGCGATGATCTCGTCCAGGTTCAGCTGCGCGGTGTCGATCAGGCGGGCGTCCGGCGGGCATTCGGCGAGCAGTTCGCGCGGGACCAGGCTGCCCGCGTACAGGCAGACGGGGGCGGCGGCCAGCGTCCGGGCGCCGCGCACCGTGATCAGGTCGGCGGCGCCGGGGCCCGCACCGATGAAGTACACGGTCATATCGTCTGATCCACCATTTCGGGGTCGGGCTGGGCGTGCGGGTGGGGCGGGTGGGGCTGGGCATGCGGGTGAGGCGGGGCGGACGGGTGCGGCTTGGTGACCGTCCACTGGGTGACGGGCATCGCCTGGCGCCAGCCGGTGAAACCGCCGACCGGTACGGCGTGCGCGACGGCCAGTTTGACCAGTTCGCCGCCGTGGCGGCGGTAGCGGTCGGTGAGGACCGCCTCCGACTCCAGGGTGACGGTGTTGACCACGAGCCGGCCACCGGGGGCCAGGGCCTCCCAGGCCGCGTCGAGCAGGCCCGGCGCGGTCAGGCCGCCGCCGATGAACACCGCGTCTGGGGCGGGCAGCCCGGCGAGGGCGCCGGGTGCGGAGCCGGTGACCACGCGCAGGGCGGGCACGCCGAGCGCGGCCGCGTTACGGGTGATCCGCGCGGCCCGCTCCGTCACCCGCTCCACGGTCACCGCCCGGCAGGAGGGGTGCGTGCGCATCCACTCGATGCCGATGGAGCCGGAGCCGCCGCCGATGTCCCACAGCAGTTCGCCGGGGGCGGGGGCGAGGGCGCACAGGGTGGCGGCGCGGACGTGGCGCTTGGTGAGCTGGCCGTCGTGCTCGTAGGCGGCGTCGGGCAGACCGGGGGTCGCGCCGAGCCGGGGGGCTTCGGCGCGGGGGTCGCGGTGGCAGTCGACGGCGACCACGTTGAGGGGGTCGCCGGGCGGGTGGTCCCAGGTCTGGGCGAGGCCCTCGTACGCGTCCTCCTGCTCGGAGCCGAGCTGTTCCAGGACGCGCATCCGGCTGGGGCCGAAGCCCCGCTCTCGAAGCAGAGCGGCGATCTCGTTTGCGGTCAGTGCTCCGGCGCTCAGCACCAGCACCCGGCGACCCTCGTACAGCGCGGCCGCGAGGCGGGCCACCGGGCGGCCGACCACGGTGACCACCTCGGTGTCCTCCACCGGCCAGCCGAGGCGGGCACAGGCGTAGGACACGGAGGAGGGGTGCGGCAGGACGTGCAGGGCGCCCGGACCGAGCTCCTCGGAGAGGGCCCGGCCGATCCCGTAGAACATCGGGTCGCCGCTGGCCAGCACCGCGATGCGGCGGCCGGCGTGCTCCGCCATCAGCTTCGGCACGGCCGGGCGCAACGGGCTGGGCCACGCCACACGGGCGCCGCCGCACTCCCCGGGCGGGAGCAGGTCCAGCTGCCGGGGGCCGCCGATCAGCACCTCGGCCCCGGCCAGCGCGGCCCGGGCGGGAGCGGTCAGCCCGTCCCAGCCGTCTGCGCCGAGGCCGATGACCGACACGGGTACGGGGGGCGGTGCGGAGCTCACTGGGTGGACCTCTGGGTACGGGAAGCGGGTGGACCCGCAGCCTACTGGGCCCGCCCTGCCCGCCTGGCGGCCGGGCTCTCCGGCGAGCACCACCGGACCCGGGAGTAGGGTGCGGGGTCCGGTGGGTCGTGGGACCGCCGGGAGGGAGGAGTTGCCATGGCGGGCTGGAAGGCCACCGGGATCCCGGACCAGAGCGGACGTACGGCCGTCGTCACCGGAGGCAACAGCGGGATCGGCTTCGCCGCCGCCAGGGAACTCGCTCGCCGCGGCGCCTCGGTGGTGCTGGCCTGCCGGAGTGCGGCCCGGGGGCGGGCCGCCGAAGTCGCGCTGCGCGCGGAAGTTCCGGGCGCCGAGGTGGAGTTCATGGCGCTGGACCTCGCCGACCTGTCCTCCGTGCGGGAGTTCGCGGCCGCGTACGGGCGGCGCCGGGGCCCGGGCACCCTCGACCTCCTCGTCAACAACGCCGGCGTGATGGCGCTGCCGTACGGCCGCACCGCCGACGGGTTCGAGACACAGTTCGGGGTCAACCACCTCGGGCACTTCGCCCTCACCGGACTTCTGCTGCCCCGGCTCCTCGACGCCCCGCCCGGAGCCCGGATCGTCAACGTCTCCAGCGGCTTCCACGTCTTCGGGGACGTGGACCACGAGGACCTGGGCAGTGAGCGGAACTACCGGCGCTGGATCGCCTACGGCCGTTCCAAGACCGCGAACCTGCTCTTCACCCACGAGCTCGCCCGGCGCCTGGCGACCGCCGGATCCGGGATCGTCGCGGCCGCCGCCCACCCCGGCTACGCCTCCACCAACCTGCACGTCGCGGCGGCCCCGCAGGCCGGCACCACCCTCACGTCACGGCTGGCGGTCGCCGCCAACGGCATCGGCATCGCCATCGGCAACGGGGTCATCGCCCAGTCCGCGGCCTCCGGCGCGCAGCCCACCCTGTACGCGGCCACCGCCCCCGGGGTCCGGCCGGACGAGTTCATCGGACCGCGGTTCAGCGTTCGCGGCGCGCCGCACCGCTCCTGGCGGGCGAAATGGACCCTGGACGACAAGTCCGGCGAACGCCTCTGGCGCGCTTCGGAAAAGCTCACCGGAGTCTCGTACGCGGCTCTATCGCACTGAATCCCCGGGGGTTAGCTTGCTACTCGCCAGTCACTTCGGGCTGCCGAGTTCGAGCTCCGGGCTTCGGCCTCCAGCCCGGTCGTGTCACGCCGCGTCCCTGGGAGAGCCATGCGCAGATCCGCCCTGCCCGCGCCCCGGTGGTTCCCGATGCTCCTGGTTCCAGGCCGTCTCTTTCGGATCTCGCCGGGCCCGCGGCGCCTGGTGCCGCGCCTGGCCGCGGCCTTCGTCGCGGCCTTCGTCGCGGCGCTCGTCGCGGCGCTCGTCGCCACCCTGCTCACCGCCCCGGCCGCGCGGGCCGCGCACGACGAGGAGAGCGCCTTCCGTGCGCAGCGGCGCACACCGGTCGTCCTCGTGCACGGGTTCGGGGACACCGCGGCCTCCCTCGACGGGCTGGAGGACCATCTGCTCGCCCAGGGGTGGCTCGCCGGCGACCTCGCCGAATTCGGCTACGACTGGGCCGCCACCAACGACTCCAACGCCGCCCGCTTCGGCGCCTTCCTGACCGAACGGTTCGGCGACCGTCCGGTCGACGTGGTCGCCCACAGCATGGGCTCGTTGCTCACCCGCAAGTACCTGAAGGACGGCGGGAGTTCCCGGCTCCGCGCCTGGGTCTCGCTCGGCGGGCCCAACCACGGAGCGGGGGACGCCGCGCCCTGCGGGCCCTTCGCCGCCTTCTGCGACATCCACGCGGCCTCGCTCGCGGACATGACCCCCGGCAGCCCCTTCCTGACCGCCCTCAACGCGGGCGACGAAACCCCGGGAGCCACCCGCTACACCACCATCAGCTCCACCTGCGACCAGCAGATCCCGCCCGGCGACGGTCGCGCCCCGCGCTCCACCGAGCTGGCGGGAGCCGTCAACCACGTCCTGCCGGTGGGCGACAGCGGCTGTCCCTCGCACTACGGACTGCTCGGCAACGACTGGGTCCGCCGGCAGCTCGTCGCGGAGTTCTCCAAGGACCCGGTGAGCGAAGTGGAGCTGAAGACGGGGCCGTTCCGGATCACCGTGGACTCGGCGCGCTTCACCTCCGGCGGGGAGGACGGACCCGAGCTGTACGACGGCCTCACCCTGACCACCGACGGGACCGCCCGCTCCCTGTGGCGCCGGGACCGGTCCGGCGCGACCGCGTTCCCGGATCACGATCCCTGGTTCGGGCTCGACGACAGCACCCGCAGCCAGGTCTTCAGCGGCCGGGCCACCGTCACCGCCTACCTCACCGACGCGGACCACAGCGCCGGGAACAACGACGACGTGATGGCCGCCGGCCGCGTGCACTGGGACCCGTCCCTCGGCTTCGGCCGGTTCACCGCCCGGATGGCAGGTGTGGACGGCGGCGAAGCCTCCGTCACCTACACCGTCACCCCGGCGCAGGGCGTCCCCGCCTGCCGGGTCCGCGTGGACCAGGCGGAGCTGACCTACTTCGACGACGGTACGACCCGCCCCGCGCTCTACGGGGACATCGCGGTCCGGACCGGCGACGGCGCGCGCACCGCCGTGTGGTCGCGCTCCGGCTCGGACCCGTCGACCTTCCCCAACCGGGGCGACCGCACCGACCCCGACCCGTACTTCTACCAGCGCGTCGGCTCGGGGGCCACGTACGGGCCCGGGCCGTTCGAGATCGGCGTCTTCCTCTGGGACTACGACGCCTCCTCGGCCGACGACCTGCTCGCCCGGGGCACGGTGGCGTGGGATCCGTACACCGATCAGCCGGGGACCCGTACCAGCGAGTTCCGCGGGGACGACGGAGGGCACGTGAAGGTCACCTGGACCGTCCTCTGCCCCTGATGCGGGGGAGGTCCGGCGGGGGTCCGCGGCGTTTCCGGCGGCGGTCCCGGCCGGGGCGCGCCCCGGTATGAGCCCGTCCGCCCCCGTCGAGCCTCCGGGCGCCCCGTCCGGGCCCTGACCAGGCCGCCCCGTCGGCGCCCACACTCGGCGGCATGGACGACGACGCGACGGACAACCACCTACGTACCACCACCGGCCCGCATGCCGAGCGCCAGGCCGAGCACCATGCGGGGGACCGCGCCAGGCACCACGCGGGGGACCGAGCCGGGGACCATGCCGTGGTCCTCGGCGCGGGTATGGCCGGGCTGCTGGCCGCACGCGTGCTCGCGATGCGGTTCTCCCGGGTCACCCTGATCGAGCGAGACGAACTGCCGCTGGGAGAAGCGGTCTTCAGGCCCGGGATACCCCAGTCCCGGCACGTGCACGTGCTGTGGTCCCGGGGTGCGGAGCTGATCGAGCTGATGCTGCCGGGCGTCACCGGCAAGCTGGTGGCGGCGGGGGCCGGCCTCTTCGACTCGCCGCGTGATTTCCTCTGGCTCAGCCCGGCCGACTGGTTCGGGCCCGTGTCCGGGTCCAGAGTGCTGCTCGCCAGCCGGGAGTTGCTCGACACGACGGTACGGGCGGAGGTGCTCCGCAACCCACGCGTCCGGATCCGGGCCGGTGCGGCCGCCACCGGACTCGTCGCCGGGCCGGACGGCCGCACCGTGAGCGGGGTGGAACTGCGCGGCGGCGAACGGCTGGACGCACGCCTCGTCGTCGACGCGACCGGACGCTCCTCCAAGGCCCCCGCCTGGCTCGCGGCGCTCGGCCACCCCGCTCCCGCGGTCACCCGCTACGACTCCCATCTCGGTTACTCCAGCCGCTACTTCGAGATCCCGGACGATCCGGGCCGGCGCTGGCAGGGCATGTACGTCCAGGGCCGGCCCGAGCTCCCGCGCGGCGGCGTGCTGGTGCCGCTGGACGGGGACCGCTGGCTGGTGACCCTCGTCGGCAACGGCGAACACGCCCCGTCCGTACGGGACGAGGAGTTCCTCCCCTTCGCCCGGAGCCTGCGCAGTCCGGCCCTGTACGACGCGATCCGGAGCGCGGTCCCGCTGTCCTCGCCCACCGCCTTCCGGAACACGGCGAACGAATGGCGCCATTACGAGCGCCTGGAGCGCTGGCCGGCCGGGTTCCTGGTGCTCGGCGACGCCGCCTGCCGGGTCAACCCCGTGTACGGGCACGGAATGACGGCCGCCGCGCTCGCCGCCGAAGCCCTGGCCAAGGAGATCCGCACCCTGAACCCGGCGGAGATCGCCGCGGCCTCCCGCCGGATCCAGCGCCGGACCCTCGCGACGGCCGCCGTGCCCTGGCAGATCGCCACCAGCGAGGACATGCGCTATCCGGTGACGGAGGGACCGGCGCCGGACCGGGCCACGCGGATCCTGCAGCGCTACATGTCCCGCGTGATGGCCGGAGCCAACACCGACCAGGCGATCGCCTCCCGGTTCTTCGGGGTGCTGTCGCTGACCCGGCCGCCGGGCACCCTGCTCGACCCCGTCACGATGGTCCGCGTCCTGTCCAGGCGGCACCTTCCGGCGAGCCCCCACACCACCGCCTACCCGGCCCATCACGGCCCGCCGGTCCGCCGGGGCCCGTCGGCGGAGCGGGGCGCGCGCCGGAGCGCGTAGGAGGGGGGGAGGGGAACCTGCGGGGCAGGGAAACCTGCGGGGGAGGGGAAGGAGTGGAGGGCTAGGATCGGCCCCATGATCGCCGAGCTGCAGTGCGTGGTGCTGGACTGCCCCGACCCGGCGGCGCTGGCCGCGTTCTACCAGTGCCTGGCCGGCGGCGAGGTCAACCGTCCCGACCGGCGCTGGGCGACCGACGCCACCTGGGCGACCCTGCACCTCCCCGCCGGTGCGGTCCTCGCCTTCCAGTACGCGGAGGACCACCGGCCGCCCCGCTGGCCGGACCCGGCCCGGCCCCAGCAGATCCACCTCGACTTCGCCGTCGCGGACCTGGACGCGGCCCATGCGGAGGTCATGTCCTGCGGCGCCGCCCTGCTGGACGGGGACCGGGCGGGGGAGGGGTGGCGGGTCTACGCCGATCCGGCCGGGCACCCGTTCTGCCTGGTGCGCCACTGACCGGCGGTCTCCGCCACCCCCCCCCGCTCAGCCTCGGGAGGTCACTTCGACGGGCTGAGCCGCACCGTCGTCAGGGCCCCGCCGCGGCCTCCTTCACCACCGAGATCCGGGTCCCGGTGTCCGGCACCTTGACCCCGAGCTGCGGCAGTCCCGCGTTCCAGCAATCGTGGTCGGCGGCCGAAGGCTCGCCAAGATCCGGCACAACCTCGCCGACGCCGGACTCAGGGACACCGAGTGGCGGGAGCGGTGGGACGCGCAGCGCTTGTTCCTGACCGCTGACGGGGAGTCCAGAGCGCCGTACGGGAACTACACGATCAGCGCCGATCCGGCTGACGGGACGGTCGTGATCGTCCTGCCCGAACCGCTCAGGCACCTCGCCAACGCACCGCGCGGCCGATACCGGCTCGCCTGCACGGTCACCTTCAATCACCGCCAAGGCGAATGGCTGGACCGGGTCACTGCCAACCGGGCCGTGCGCTACGACATCGTGTGCGATCCCGAACGCGGGCGCTGGTACCTCGACGCCTCGTGGTCCACCCCGACAGAGCCTGTCCCGACCCTTGTCGAGCTGGCCGCAACCGGTATCCGGCTCCTGGCCGTGGACCTCAACGCCGGGCACCTCGCCGCCTGCGTCGTCGACGCCCACGGCAACCCCGTCGGGCAGCCAATCACTGTGCCCACTAACCTGGCCGGCCCCACGTCTCAGCGCGACGGGCGGCTGCGCGCCGCGATCAGTGAACTCATTCACCTCGCCCACCAACAGGGCCGCGCCGGCATGGCGATCGAAAACCTTGGCTTCGCCGACGCCCGCGCCACCGGCCGCGAGACGATGGGCCGGGGCACGCGCGGCAAGACGTTCCGCCGCACCGTCTCAGGCCTGCCGACTGCGAGATTCCGCGATCGGCTATCCGGCATGGCCCACCACGCCGGCCTCGTCGTCATCGCCGTCGACCCCGCCTACACCAGCCGCTGGGGAGCCCAGCACTGGAAGCAGCCGCTTCAACAGCAATCGAAGACGACCGTCACCGGGCATCATGCGGCCTCGGTGGCGATCGGCAGACGCGCCCTCGGACACGGGACGCGGCGTCGGCCAGGTGTGACCGCACACGACCAGAGGATCGTCGTACGGAGAGCTACCGGCCAGACCGTCACCGTACCGAGGGCGCGAGGGAACACGAGACCGCCAAGGACCACAGGCACACCCAACCCGGGTGGCAAGACCTGCCGGGACCGAAGCGACCAGCTCGCACTGTTCCCCATCCCCCAAAACCGTTCGGGAGGACAACCGGCCAGCCCGGTTTACAGCGACTCGGCCGATAGCGGCCGACATCGCTAGGAACGGTAGAACTCCACCTTGTCTCCGGTGAAGCTGAAGTTGTACGTGCCCGTCCCCAGCAGGCTGCCGTAGCCGGTGTAGCGCGGTTCTCCACGAAGCGCGCGCGGGTGCTGCCCGTATGGCCTGCGCTGCGTCACCGCTTGGCCGCCGCCCAGCCGTTCGCGCCCTGCTCCGCCCGTCGCCCGACCGCTCCCGGCTGTACTTCTGGGAATTCCGGTCCGGAACAGATGTGAACGCCTCGCCCACCGGGCCGGATCTTCCGAACTGCACGTTCCAGGGGCCCCGTTCGCCGCGCGGCGCTATCGTGCCGAGCGGGGACGACGGTGCGAGGGGGCGGAGCCGCGATGCGATTTCTGTTGGTGCACGGCACGGGGGTGCGGCGCGAGCGGCACGACACGCTCTTCGCCCTGATCCGGGACCGGCTGACCGCCCGGTTCCCCGGCGCGGTCGTCGACTCCTGCTTCTGGGGCGAGCGGTACGGGGCCACCCTGAGCGCCCACGGGCGGTCGGTGCCCGGACTGGGCGCCCCCGGCGCGGTCTCCGGAGCCGACGACGAGGAGGTCGCCGAGTGGGGGCTGCTGGTCGCCGACCCGCTCTGCGAGCTGCGGGTCCTGGCGGAAGCCGGCTGGGACACCGGGGCCGGCGGCGGCTCCGACGGCGGGTCCGGCGGTGGCCCCTGGGGCGATCCCGAAGGCGACTTCGGCCGCGAACCCGGCGGAGACTCCAGCGGTGACTTCGACGGAGACTCCAGCGGAGGGTTCGGCGGTGACCTGGGCGATGACGCCTTCGCCATGCCCGGCGTGCGGTCCGCGGGCGAGCGCGTGCTGGAGCTGCTCGCCGAAGTCCCCGGGGTCCAGGGCGGCGGCGAACAGGCCGCACTGCTGCTCGGCACCGGGCTCGCCGCCGGATTCCCCGCCGCCCTGGAGGCCGTTTCCCGCTCCGCCGAGGCCGCCCGCGCCGGTGGCCGGGCCACCGCCGAGCCGCAGGCCCGCGAGCTGGCCAAGGTCCTGGCCCGCGCGGTGACCGCTGCCGCCCTCGCCTCGGCCGGAGCCGAGGCCGACTGCACCGGAACCGAACGCGACCGCCTCGTCGAGCTGATCACCGCCCGCCTCGGTGGCGACGCCCGGGTTCCCGGCGCCCGGGCCGCCGCCGTCCTCGGCCGGCTCGCGATGCGCGTCACCACCCAGCCGCTGCTCAACGCCTGGCGCGGCTCCCTCACCGTCGGGGCCACCCCCGCGCTCGGCGACATCCTGCGCTACCAGGCCCGGGGCGCCGACCTCCGCACGTTCCTGCACGAGCGGATCACCGCCGAGCCGGGGCCGACCGTACTCATCGGCCACAGCCTCGGCGGCATCGCCCTGGTGGACCTCCTCGCCCTCGCCGCCGCCCGCGGCGAGCCCGTGCCCGGGGTCGAACTGCTCGTCACCGTCGGCTCGCAGGCGCCCTTCCTCCACGAACTCGGGGCGCTGGCCGGGGTCGTACCGGGCAGCAAGCTCCCGTACGCCTTCCCGCGCTGGCTCAACGTCTACGACCGCCAGGACGTGCTCTCCTACCTCGCCGAGCCCGTCTTCCCCGGCGACCCGCGCGTGAGCGACCAGGAGATCGGCAGCCGCCAGCCCTTCCCGGCCTGCCACAGCGCCTACTGGAAACAGGACTCGCTCTATGCGTGCATCGAACGGGCGGTGGCCGAAGCGGAGATCGGGTGAACCCCCTCGACCTCCTGCCCCCCGACCTGGGACCGCGCACCTTCGCGCTCGTCGCCGGGGTCGAGAGGTACGAGATCAGCCGTCACTGGAACCTGCGCGGCCCGGCCCGCGACGCCCTGCGGTTCGCCCGCTGGCTCACCGGCCCGGGAGGGGTGCCGCCGGCTCACGTACGGCTGCTGCTGTCCGCGCTCGACGACCCGGACGCGCTCGACTGGTCCGGTTCGGCCGGGCTGGCGGCCCTGCGCGGCACGCACCGCCCGGCGACCGAGGCGAACGTGAAATCGGTACTGTTCGAGGAACTCCCCGCCTGCGAGGGGGACTTGCTCCTCGTCTTCTGGGCCGGGCACGGCTATACGGAACCGCGCCGCGGCGAACTGATGCTGCCCTCCACGGACGCCCGGCCCGGCCAGATCCGCCACCTCAACCTCGACTCCGCGCTGCGCTGGTGGCGCACCAATCTCGTCAAGCGCGAGCTCTTCCGGTACCAGGCCGCCTTGGTGGACGCCTGCCGGGTCGACGCGCCCCGCGACGCCCGATGGAACTTCGGGACCAGCGACTACGGCGGCGGCGCGACCGTCCCCGGGCGGCGCCAGTTCCGGCTGTACGCCTCCCGCGAGGGCGAGGCCGCCAAGAACGACGCCGAGCGCGGCGCCGGCCGCTTCACCGAGGAGCTCCTCGCCGAACTCGCCGAACGCACGGTGCGCGAGGCCGTCTCCGGCCTCTCCGACACCGCCCGCTCCATCCACCACACCTTCCTGGGCCTGCGTGAACGCGGCGAAGGCTGGCAGCTCCCGCAGTTCGTCGTGGACCGCGACTGGGACGCCTCCTCCTTCCTCGACTTCCCCGCTGACGAAGCGCCCGGGCCGGCGCCGCCGCGCGCGGGCCGCCTCGACCAGAGCGCCTGGGACGGGCTGGGTGAGCTCTTCGAGGACCGCGACCTGCCGCGCTGCGCGTACGAGGCGTACCTGTGGGCGTTCCGGGCGGCCGGCTGCGCGGCCCCCGTCCGGGGCGGCCTGCCCGGAGACACCCTGCTGGAGGTGGCCCAAGACCTCGACGAACGCCACGGGGGGCCGGGCGGAATGCCGCTCGTGGTGCCCTTCGTACGGTTCCTCGCGGAACAGGGGGCGGCGGGAGACGAGCGGTGGGCGGCCCGGGTGCGCGACTGGGTGCGCGCCACCCGCGAACGCCTCGGCCTGCCCGCGCTGCCGCCCCCGCCCCCGCCGCCGCGCAAGACGGTCCTGCACGTGCGCCTGGAGACGCCGGCGGGCGGGGAGGACGGGTTCCGCGCCCGGATGTGGCTGCGGCGGGAGGCGACCGAGCACATCTGGGAATCGGAGGGGGAGCCGGTCCGGCTGGAAGCGGTGCGGGACGCGCTCGTGCGGCAACTCGCTGCGGCCGGCAAGGTGTTGGGCGCCGACGCGGCGGCCGGGCGGCTGTCCGGGGCGGTGGAGCGGATCGAGTTCCACGTGCCGTACGAGCTGCTGGCCCTGGACTTCGACCAGTGGCCGGTCCCGCGCGGCCCGGGCAGGCGGACCCGGCCCCTGGGGGCGCTCTACCAGGTGGTGGTGCGCTGCCCGCAGGAACGCGAGGACACCGGCGCCGAGTGGCGGGGCAAATGGCGCTGGCTGTGGTCCCAGGGCGGCCGGCACCCGGACGCGGTCCGCGTGGTGGCCGACGCGGACGCGGGCGACGGGCTCGGCATGGAACTGGGCGCGGGACCGGCGCCCGCGTGCGTACTGGCGCACACCCGGGCCGGGGCGCGGACCTCGGCGGTGGTGGAGGCGGTGCTGGAGGGCGGTGTGCCGGTGGCCCTCTGGCACCGCGGCCCCGCGTCCGCGTCCGTGTCCGCGGGAACGGAGCGGACCTGGTCGGCGCGTGGCGGCTCCGGCCGGGACGCGGAGCCGGGGGCCGCGCAGGCGGCTCCGGGCGGCTTCGCGCACGCCGGGGCGGGGCGGACGGGGGGCGCCGGGGGCGCCGGCCCCGACGGGTCCGCGGGCGACCTGCTCGGTCTGCTGGCACCGCCCGGCGAGGACGGGCGGCCGCCCGACCCCGGCGCACTCGACGTGCTCGCGCTGCCCGCCCGCGTGCGCGCGGTGCGCAGGGCGGCGGCCGTCGCGGCTGCGGGCGCACCCGGCGGCGATCGCCGACAGCTTTTGGGGGGAGACCGGTTGGTCCTCCTGTGGGACGATCCCGACGACACCCTCACCCTCCGGTCCCTGGCTTGAACCCGATGCCGCCGCCGACCCTGCCCCCCGTCCCGGGTCCCGGGCCCGTCCCGGGTCCCGGGCCCGTCCCGGGTCCCGGGCCCGACCCGTGGTCCGGCCCCGATCCGTGGTCCGGCCCCGATCCGTGGTCCGGCCTCGGGCCGTGGTCCGGCCTCGGGCCGTGGTCCGGCCTCGGGCCGTGGGCCGACCCCGACCCGTGGGCAGGCCCCGACCCGGGGGCCAGCCCCCGGCCTGGGCCGGCTCCCGCCCCCGACTTCGTATCCGCACCGATCCCGATGACCGCTCGCGGCGACGGCCCGCGACACCCACGATGGAGGCAGAGGCTGTGGTGAAGGACTGGTGGCTGTACCAAGGGACCGGCGAGGCCGCCGAGCGCCGGGCCAGGCTGGAGGCCGGACCGCCACCGCCCTGGCGGGACTTCAAGGGCGTCCCCGACCCGGGATACGCACCGCCCGGCTGCGAGGGGCCGGCCTGGGAGCGGACCTGGCGGCGCGGCGAGGGCTACGTCCCCGACGAGCCGGAGAAGGACGTGGTCAACACGGCCCTGCACCTGCGCCGGCCGCTCCTGATCACCGGCAAACCGGGTGTCGGCAAGTCCACGCTCGCCTCCAGCATCGCCGCCGACCTCGGCCTGGGCCCCGTACTGCACTGGCCGGTCACGAGCAGGACCGTCCTGCGCGACGGCCTGTACCTGTACGACGCGATCGGCCGGCTTCAGGAGGCCGGGCTGGAGCAGCTGCGCACCCCCGGCGCCGAACCGCCCGCGGCCCGCGCCCGGACCCGGTCCGCCGCTTCGGCCCCCGCTTCGGCCCCCGCCCCGGCTCCCTTCGAGGGCGGCCCGTCCATCGCCCGATACCTGCGTCTCGGCCCGCTCGGTACGGCGCTCCTGCCCCAGGACCGGCCCCGCGTCCTGCTCGTGGACGAGATCGACAAGAGCGACATCGACCTCCCCGGAGACCTCCTCACCGTCTTCGAGGACGGCGGCTTCGTCATCCCCGAGCTCGCCCGGCTCGCCAAGGAGGCCCCCACCGTCGCCATCGGCACCGACGACGACACGGAGGAGGCCGTCCGGATCTCCCAAGGCCGCGTCCAGTGCCGGTACTTCCCCATCGTCGTCCTCACCAGCAACGGCGAACGCGATTTCCCGCCCGCCTTCCTGCGCCGCTGCGTACGGCTCCACCTGGACCCGCCGGGACCCGACAAGCTCGCCCGCATCGTGCGCGGCCGGCTCGGGGTCGACATCGAGAACAGCGACGAGTACCGGGACCTCGTGCGGAGCTTCCTGGAGCGTGCCGAGGACGGCGACCTCGCCACCGACCAGCTCCTCAACGCCATCCAACTGCGCCTGGCCGGCGCCTGGTCCGCCCCCGGCGACCGCCAGCGCTTCCTCGACACCGTCATGCACCACCTCACCGGGCCCTCCGCGTGATCGAGCAGCTCCTCGCCGCCCTGGCCGAAGGCGCGGAGGGCGCCGGGGACGGCGGCCCGCGCCCCGGGCTCGGGGCGGAGGAGATCGCGGACATCCTGTGGCTCGCGACCCGGGTGGACGCGGCCCCGCGCCCGGAGCCCGGCGGGACGCCCCCGGCGGCCGGACCCGAACCCGCCGCGAACGGGACGGAGCCCCCCGTCCCGGCACGCGGTGGCTCCGGCGGACCCGGAGTCCAGTACTTTCCGCCCGTCGGGCCCGCCGGGCCCGCCCGCGCCCCCGGCGGCCCCGCGGACCCCGCCGCCGCGCCGGCCCCGGAAGGGTCCCCCGGCGGGGCGCCCGCGCCGGCCCGGCGCCGGGGCAGCGCGGTGAGGCTGCCGCGCGCCGCCACCCTCGACGACCCGCTGGCCCTGATGCGCGCCCTGCGCCCGATCGGCCGCCGGGGCATCGGCGGGCCGGGGGAGGAGCTGGACGAACAGCTCACCGTCGAGCGCAGCATCGAGCGGATGGTGCTCACCCCGGTCCTGCGCCCCGCCGAAAGCCGCTGGCTGGACGTGGCCCTGGTCGTCGACTCCCACCACTCGATGCTGCTCTGGGCCGACCTGGTGGAGGAGGTCCGCGGGCTCCTCACCCGCAGCGGGGTCTTCCGCGACGTACGGACCTGGCGGCTCACGGGCACCGGCCCCGGCGGCGCGCCCAGGGTCGCGCACCATCGCGACAGCCCGCCCCGCAACCCCCTCGAGCTGGTCGACCCGGCGGGCCGGCGGCTGATCCTGGTGCTCTCCGACACGGTGGCCGGCGGCTGGCGCGAAGCCCCCCTGCGCACGGTGCTGCGGCAGTGGTCGGCGCACAACGCCGTGGCCGTGCTCAACGTCCTGCCCGAACGGCTCTGGACGCGCGGGGCGGTCCAGCCGGTCCCCTTCGCCGTCCGCGCGGACCGGCCCGCGGCGGCCACCCGCTCCTGGCAGCGGGTCCCGATGACCCGGCGGGCCCGCGGCGGCGGGGCCATGATCCCGGTGGTAGGCATCGCCTCCGGGAGCCTGGCCCGGCTGGTGCGGGTGGTGTCCGGCGACGGCCGCTGGCGGCGCCTCGCGTGCCTGCGCCTGGACGGGGAACCCGCGCGCGAGGCCTCGTACGCGGCACCCGGGGCTCCGAAGTTCTTCCCGGACCCCCTGGAGGCGGTGGAGCGCTTCCGCGCGAGCGCCTCGCCGACGGCCCAGCGCCTCGCCGACCACCTGGCCGCCGTACCGCTCACCCTGCCCGTGATGACCCTCGTACGCCGCTCCCTGCTGCGGGAGTCCGAGCACGGCCACCTCGCGGAAGTGGCCCTGGGCGGACTGCTCGCCCCCTGGGACGGCGAACAGGCTTCCGATGAAGTGGAGTTCGAGTTCCTGCCGGGCGTACGGGAGGCCCTGCTCGGTTCGCAGCTGCGCGGAGACGTGGCCGCGGTACGGGAACTGGTCCGGCGGCGCGTCGGGGACTACCTGTCCCGCAACCGCGGTACCGGCCGGGACTTCACGGCGTTCCGCCTCGGCCAGCGGGGCGTCGGACGCCGCGAACTGGCGCCGGACGCCATGCCGTTCGCCGTCACCGGGGGGCCGGTGTCGGGGCTGGCCGACCGGGTGGTGCGGGTCCGGTTCGAGCCGCAGGGGGAGCCGCAGGCGGTGGGGGTCCTGCTGTCGCCCCGACTGGTCCTGACGGTCGGCGATGCGCAGACGGGTGGGCCGTCCACCTCTGCGTGGGTGCGTGCGGACGGGCAGGACGTCCTCTGCCAACGCACATGGGGAGACGGGGGAGTGCCCCAAGTGCTCCTGCTCAGCTCCGAGGTGGACCTCGTGGACCCGGTGGACTGGACGCGTCCGGCCTGGGCGGAGGGGTTCGCGGTTCCCGGGGAGCACCTGGTCGTGGACGGTTCCACCGACCAGGGCGAGGCGGTGGCGCTGACCGGCGAAGTCCTCCCGTACGACGGGGAGCGCAACGGAGAGCTGGTCCGACTCTCCGCCGAACCGGAGGTCTGGACCCACTACTTGGGCTCCCCGGTCTCCCGCGACGGAGTGCTGGTGGGCATCGTGCACACGGTGTGGCGGGACCGGATGGTGTTCCTGACGGGGCAGGCGCTGATGGAGCAGCGCGGATTCCGTGTGGCGTTCGCGGTGGACGAGGGCGCCCGGAACGAGCGCTCGGGTGTCTGTCTGGCGGTACGGATCCATGTGGACCTGGGGCCGGTCGACCGGTCGGCGCAGGAGGTGGTCGCCGATGTCCTCCTGCGGGCGCAGGCGGACATCGGCGAGGCCGGCGTCGTGCAGGACGAGGGCGACGGGGTTCTGTTGGTGCGCTTGGCGGAGCCGGGCGCTCTCGGGAAGGCAGGGATGACGCTGGCCGCACTCCCCGGCGAACTGGAGCGGCTGCGCGGGGGCTCCGCCGAATGGGAGATCTCCCTGACGGTGGCCTTGGCCAGAGGACGGCTCACGACCGATCGGCGGGGAGGTCCGGCGGCGGACGAGGCCCGGGCACTGATCGGGCGTACGGAACTCGCCGGATACCGGGGACCGTTGACGATCGTCCTCGTGAAGGGCGAATCGCTGCTCGATGCCGGTGGGCTGGACTCTCTCGCGGCCGAGCCGCTGGCGACCACGGGGACGGAGCCGCGCGGGTGGGTCTGGTCCGCCCGCACCGCCGAAGTGGGGCGGGCACTGATCGACGCCGACCTCAGGACCGACGACCCCGGTGTCGGCTGGGCGCGCTGTCAGCACGGTGGCGCGCGGACGGATCCGGGGGGGTGCATCGGTGTGCGCCTGCCGGGCCGCCTTCGCTGTCTCGCCCACGTGGCGGCGGTGGAGAGGGCCGAGTACCTCAACGTGCTGCGACCTGGCTCGGACGTGGACCTGCGGGGCACCACCTTCAGTGACGATCTGCTCGGCCACCTGCTGTTCGCGCTGCGTGAGCCCGGGTCGGGACAGGTGAGGATGGGGCGCGCGTTCTTCGAACGGGCCCGGTTCACCGGTGACTGGGACGTGCCGGGAAGCGAGTTCGAGGGCCGCGCCTCCTTCGATCGGGCCGTCTTCGAAGGCCGGGCCGGTTTCGACGCGGTCCACTTCAAGGGGGGCGTCTCCTTCGGGCGGACCGACTTCCGGCGGGGCGCGGACTTCGCCGCGACCGTGTTCGACCGTGAAGCGCGGTTCGTCAGGGCCGACTTCGGCGGCAACGCCACGTTCGCGGACTCCGTGTTCGCCCAGGGCCTCGACATGGGCGGCGCCGAACTGTGGGAGGAGGCGCGGATGAGCGGGATGAGGGTGCGGGGGACGGCCGAGTTCGCGCGCACGGTCTTCCGCGGCCGCTGCAAACTGAGGCGGACGGTCTTCCAGGGGCCCGCCTCCTTCGAGGCCACGGTGTGGGGGGCCGATCTGCGCTTCGAGGAGGCCCGCTTCGAGGGGCCGGTCGCCTTCGACCACGCCACCTTCGCCACCCTGACGGCCTTCTTCGACACCGTCTTCGCGGACCGGGCGACCTTCGACCGGGCCGACTTCGCGGGGTCCGGGGACTTCGTGAACGTGACCTTCGCCGATCCCTCGGGGCTTCCCGACGCGTGGCGGCCGCTCCTGCCGCCCTCGGGCGCCGCGACGTTCAGCCTGGGCGGCGCCGACGGCGCCGACGGCGGCTCCGGGGCACCGGCGCCCTGAACGTGTGCGCGGAGTCGGCCACCTCGATCAGGGCGCGGCCAACGGGCTTCGGCACGCGCGCGATCTCGCGCAGGGCGGGGCCCGGTTCCGGGCGGATTCCCGGGTGCGGGGCCTGTCGGTCCCGCACCCGGGTGCGCGCTCAGGCGGTGGGCGGTACCCGTCCCGGGCGGCCCGCGCCGCGGGTCAGGCGGTAGCCGCCGATGCCCGCGAGGGCGGCGAGCAGGCCGCCGGCGGCCGTCCAGAGCCAGCGGTCCGACCACCAGGTGCCCGACCAGCCGTCGGCCGGCGCGATGCCGGACGCCGTGCCGGCGGCGGGGACGAGCGGCACGGCCAGGGCGTTGTCGGCCGCGTAGGCGCCGCCGACGTCCTGGGCCTGCGCCCGCACGCGGGCCCGTACGGGCTGGCCGAGGTCCTCCGGCGCGAGGTCGGTGACCGTGAGCCGGAGGTAATAGGCCCCCGGCAGCGGGTCGTTGGCCCACTGGTCGGCGCCCGAGCGGACCGGGCGCAGGGTGCAGGACAGGTCGACGGTCGCCGCGTCCTTGGCGGCCGTGCCGGTCTGCGTGCCGTACATGCACGGCTGGCGGCGGCGCAGGCCGTCGTACACGTCGAGCTGCCAGGTGGAGGCGGAGTGCCGGCCCGCCGCGGCGGGCAGGGTGACCGAGGCCCGGACGGTGGCGCGCTGCCCCGAGTCCAGGGGGAGCACCCAGTAGAGGTAGTCGCCGGTGGAGGCGTCGGCCGTGGCCTCCTGGCCCAGCTGGACCGGGGTGGCGGTACGGAAGGCCGTGCCGGCCTCGGTCGGCGCCTCCGCGCCGCCGCTCGGGCTCGGCGACGGCGAGGCCGCCACTCCGAGCAGGCCGCCGCCCACGAGCAGGGCGGCGGTCAGCGCGCGGCGCACGCGCGGGCCGGCCGGCCGCCCGGCCCGGGATCCGTCGTCGTTTCGTTCACGTCTCACGGCACTCATCAGTTGTTGGTCCTCCAGACCGTGATACGCCAGCGGGAGACCCAGCCCCACACCAGTCCGGCGAGGAGGCCGGTGAGCGCCAGTGCGCCGAGCAGCCACCAGCCGCGTCCGAGGCCGAAGGAGGCCACGTCGGAGGCCCCGTCCGGGCCGTCCACCACGTCGATGGTCAGCTCGACCGGCATGCCCGGGGTGGTCTTGACCGTGGCGGGGGCCGAGAAGGAGTTGCTGACCTGGAGGCACACGGTCTCGGCCGGCTCCTCGTCGTCCGCGCTCCCGGCCTTGGGATAGCGCAGCCCGGACGAGATCAGGTCGGTCCGCCCGTCACCGGCTTCCTGGCCGCGTACGATCTCCCGGCCGCCGCGCGTCGTGGCGCGCAGCAGTACTCCGTAGTCGTTGTTCACGGCGCGGTCGGCCCCGATGCTCACCGAGGCGCGCAGCTCCTTGCCCGGCGGTACGGAGACCCGGTACCAGCGGTGCTCGCCGAAGCTCTCGCGGTCGCTGTAGAGGCCGGGCTGCAACTCCGGTGCCGCCGCACACTGCTTGGCGCCCTCGGTGGCCACCGGATTGACCACCGGTGTGGCCGCGCGTCCCACCAACTGTTTGACTCTGCCCGACAGTTCGGCGGTGTGCTGCACGGAGGTGTAAGTGCCGCCGGTGGCTTCGGCGATGCAGATCAGCTGGTCGCGGGTCTTGGCGTCGGGGACGAGCCCGAGCGTGTCGATGACCAGGTGGATCCCCTGGGCCGCGATGCTCCGGGCCACTTCGCAGGGGTCGAGCGGCGCGCAGGTGTCCTCGCCGTCGGTGATGAGCACGATCCGCCGGGTGGCGTCGCCGCCCTTCAGGTCCTCGGCGGCTCCGAGCAGCGCCGGCCCGATGGGCGTCCAGCCGGTGGGGGCCAGCGTGGCCACCGCCGTCTTGGCCTCGGTCCGGTCCAGGGGGCCGACGGGGTAGAGCTGCTTGGTGTCCTTGCAGCCGAGGTTCCTGTCGGGGCCGGGGTAGTTGGCGCCCAAGGTCCGTATGCCGAGCTGCACTTCCTCGGGCACCGCGTCCAGCACCTCGTTGAACGCCTGTTTCGCGGCGGACATCCGGGTCTGCCCGTCGATGTCCCGAGCCCGCATCGAGCCGCTGACGTCCAGCACCAACTCGACCTTGGGCGCTTCCTTCGCAACCGGCTCACCGGCGGCGGCACCTGCCGGGAACAACCCGGCAGCGAGGGTGACGAACAGGCCGCACGCACTGGCCCTCACCCATCTTCTAGTGATCATCGCCGGATCGTATTGAGATTCCCCGCACCAGCCAAACCGGTCTCGTTCCCGTGCCCTCCCTACACCGGGGAGGGTTCCACGGAGGACCAGCCCCTGGCGGTCGGGGTGAAGACGATCCCGCCCACCACCAGGAAGCCGAACGGGTCGTCGGCCCCCGAGCGGACGCCGCCGCCCGGGACGGCGAACCGGCCGGTCTGCTCGCGGGAGACCAGGTCGATGACCACCCCCGAGGTCCGGCACCGTACGTACGCCAGCCCGTCGGTCACCACCACCGCGTTCGCGGCCTCCGGGCGCTCCGGGTCCGTGCACTCCTGCGCCAGCGGAACCCGCCAAGCGGCGCCGCCGGACTCCTGGTTGAGCTCCATGAACCCCGGTTCGCCGCCCGAGGCGGTCGCCATCAGGTACACCTTGTCCCCGGCCACGGCCGGTCCGGACAGGGTGGTGCCGGCGTACGGGAGGTCCGCGCTGCGCCGCCGCGCCGGCTCACCGCGCAGCACCCCGGCCCCGTTCTCCTTGTTGCACAGGAAGACGGTCGCCCCGTTCTCGTCCCGGCCCAGCGTCAGCCCGCGCGTCTCGCAGCTCCCGGGCATCGTGAAACGGGTGCCGCCCTGGGAGGTCCCGGACGGCAGCTTCTTCCCCGTGGCCCCGTCGAGGGCGGTCACGAAGCTCTCGAACCTCATGTCGTCGGCGTTCTGGGTGCGCCCCTGTACGTACACCCGGTCACCGTCGGCGCGCAGCGCGGGATAGCCGTCGTCCGACCCGGACACCTCCTGCTGCCACAGGACCTTCCCGTACCGGGTCTCCAGCGCGGTGACCGTGCCGGACGCGGAGACCGCGTACACCCGGCCGCCGTCCGCGTCGAGCACCGGCCGCCGCAGCTTCTCCTTCGTGGGGAACTCCCACCGGGGGGTGCCCGCGGCGAGGTCCAGCGCGGTGAACCCCCTGCTGTCGAGCGCGATCACCGTGTGGGTTCCGGTGACCGGCCCCGGGGCCACCACCGGGGCCTGGCCGTCGGTGAAGCCCTCCAGCATCCGACCCCACAGCAGCTTGCCGGTCGCCGCGTCGAACCGGTTGAGCCCGTCGCCCGGCAGATCCTTCTCCGGCCGGGGCGAGGTGCACACCAGCGAGGATTCCGCGTACACGCAGGACCCCATGGAGGCGCCGCCGTTCCAGGCCCGCCATCCGGCGGGGCGCCGGGCGGGCGCGTCCGCGTAGGCGCGGCCGCCACCCGGGCTGCCGCCCTCGGTGGCCACGTACGGGGCGAGGGTCCCGGTGGCCGTGGGCGGGGAGGGCGTACGCGTGCTCCCGCCGGGCTTCCCGGAAGGCCCGGCGGAGCTCTCGGGGGCCTTCGCGTTCTCCAGCGAACCGCCGGCCGGCGGGGAGAGCCGCAGGTAGACCCCGCCGCCCGTCAGCAGCGAAGCCGCGAGGGCCGCGGCGAGGAGGACGCGCCTACGGGGCCTACGGGGCCTACGGGGCCTACGGAGCCCGCGCGGCCGCAGGGGCCGCACGGCCGCCGCCGCGTCCCCGACGGGGCCGGTCGGCGGCCCGGACTGCCGGGTGAGCGCCCCGGCCCCATCCTCGACCGGCTCACGGACCTCCTCGCCCGGGTCGCCCTCCTCGCGGAGCGGGTTCTCCCAGTCGGCCGCCGGGATCCGCGCCAGCACGGCCAGCAGCTCGTCCGGTCCCGGCCGGGCGGCCGCCTCCTTGGAGAGGCACGCCCCGACCACGTCCCGCAGGGCATCGGCCAGACCCGTGATGTCCGGCGCGTCCGACACCACGCGGTAGGCCGTCATGTAGTGCGACTCCGCGTCGAAGGGCCCCCGTCCGGTCGCGGCGAACACCAGCACCGACCCCAGCGAGAACACGTCCGACGAAGGCCGCACCCGCGCCGGAGCCGACAACTGCTCCGGCGACATGTACGGCGGCGTCCCCAGGATCTGCCCGGTCGAGGTCAGCGTCTGCTGACCCGCCGCCCGCGAGATCCCGAAGTCGATGACCCGCGGCCCGTCGTCCGTCAGCATGACGTTGTCCGGCTTCAGGTCGCGGTGGATCACCCCGGTGGTGTGCAGCTCGCGCAGCGCCTCCACCAGTCCCAGCGCGAGGACGCGGAGCGCGCTCCCGCGCAGCGGCCCGTCCGACTTCACCCGTGCGCCCAGGGTCCGACCCGGCACCAGCTGGGTGGCCATCCAGGGGCGCTCCGCGTCCGGGTCGGCATCCACCACCGCGGCGGTGAAGGCGCCGCTCACCCGCCGGGCGGCAGCCACCTCCTGCCGGAACCGGGTCCGGAACTCCGGGTCGCCGGCGAACTGCTGGTGCACCAGCTTGACCGCGACGAGCCGCCCCGAAGCGGCCCGCCCCGAGTACACCGTCCCCATCCCGCCGGAACCCAGCCGGGCGATCAGGACATACCCGCCGATCGCCCGCGGATCCCCGTCCCGCAGTGTCATGTACCGCCCCGCCCACCGTGTCCGTCCGTCGGCGGCACCCTATCCCGGACCTGCGCACTCGTACGGCGAAGGCCTCCGCCGGCCCGTGCGGATCCGTGGCCGACATGCCGAACGCACGGCGTCCGTGGGGGAGGCCCGGGCGGCCCGCGGCGCGGGATGGAGCCCGGCGAGCGCGGCTCACCGCGACCATGGACACGGGGCTCGACCCGGCCTCCACGGCGGTACGGGGCACCGTGCACGCGCTGCGCCGCACGATCGGCGATCCGCCGCTGATCGTCACGACACCGGCTGCGGATACCGGCTGTGAGCCGCCCCGGCCCCGGCCGGCTGCCGCTGCTGGGCCGGCTGACCCTGGTGACCACGGCCGTCTTCGCGGTGCTCGATGCGGGGTGCTGGTGCTGAACTGGCTCAGCTCGCGCCAGCTCATCGAGGCCAACCGCGACCTCATCACCCAGGCCGCGGCAGCCCCGGAGCCGCCGCTCCCCGACCCGTCGCCCGCCGACAGGGCTGCGGTGCCCAGGAGTTGATGGGGCAGACGTGCGGGTCGCAGGTGCGGCCCCGCAGGATCGATCCGGCCGGGTGGGCGCCGCCGGTGCCGGGCGGATCAGCCCCGCGATGTCTGATCCGGATCGGGCCCCGCGATGTCTGATGCGGATCAGGCCCCGCGATGTCTGATGTTGACGGCCGCGGCCTTGGCCAGTGCCAGGGGGTTCAGGAAGCGCGCCGGGCCGATCAGGCGGGATGCGAACCGGTGCATGTGCCGGGCCGTCGACGCGTCGCGGGCCGCCGCCGAGAACACCAGCCGCTCCACGGGGTTGAACGGACGGGCCCTGGCGAAGTCGGCTGCCACGCGCTGGTGGCCGCGGAGCGCCCACCGGTGGGTGCGCGCGTACCGTGCGAGCGATCGGTCGAGGCTGCCGCGGCCGGCCGCGGCCGGCGCGACGGCACGCTCCAGCCACTGCGCGGACTGCAGGGCCCATCCGCATCCCACGCCCCACAGGGGGTCACCGGTGAGGGCGGCGTCGCCGATGAGCGCCACGCCCGGCGCGGTCGGCTTCCTGCTGTGCAGCGGGTGGTCGACCGTGCCGATGATCTTCGAGACGCGTTCGGCGGAGTCGATGGGCGGCGCCTCGGGCAGGGCGCGGACGAAGGCGGAGAAGGCCGCCTCGAGGTCTTCCCGGAAGGCCGGGAGGTGCTTCTTGTCCGGGAGCACCGCGAGGACCGTCACTCCGTCGTCGTTCGGAAACGCGTACGCCATGTCGGGTTCGAGGAACCAGGTCTGGCCGATCCCGCCGGGCAGCGGGAGGCCGCGATAGTGCGCGAGGTAGCCGAACCGGGTGTTCTCGTACGTCCGGGCGCGCATCCCGGCGAGCTGTGCCACCGCCGAGTCCTTGCCGTCGGCGCCGACCACCAGGCGCGCCCGGATCTCGCGCTCGCCGTCCGGAGTCGATGCGCGGACCCCCACGGTCCGTCCGGCTTCCCGGACCAGCCCGGTCACCCGGTGGCCGAGCAGCAGCTCGACGCCGGGGGTACGCCCCGCACGGGACCTGATCAGCGGGTCGAGGACGCTGCGCCGGACGTTGTACGCGTACGGCAACTCGGGTTTGCCGGGCGCTGGCTTCGGCTCGATCCAGCCCCAACGGGTGTACCAGCGAGCCGTGTTGCGCATGGCTCCGGCCTTCTCCAGGGCGGGGACGAGGCCGAGCTCCTCCAGTACCGGATGGGCGTTGGCGGTGAGGGAGTGGGTGCACAGCACCTTGTACGCCGCGGGGTCCGAGCGGCGTTCCAGCAGGGCGACGCGGACGCCGCGGCGGGCGAGCAGGATCGCCGCGGCGCTGCCGGCGAGGCCGGCCCCGCTGATGACGACGTCGTAGTCGTGTTCCCTGCTCTGTTCCACGCTCTCAGGCATGGGCATGCCCTGATCGCCCCCTCCGGGGTCCGGTGCCGCTGACGGGAGTGGGAGTGGTGCAGCACCCACAGGCGTCAACGAGTGTCATGCCCATGAAAACTTGTCAAGATCGCGCCGCGCGGAGGCCCGCCGGGCCGGTGCGGTCGCCTTTGATCGCCGGGCTGTTCCGCACCGCCGCCGCCGGCCACTGGTACGGATCGGGCCGGCCGGACAGCGGCGCCGACGCGGCGGCGGAGCCGTCGGCGGGGGCGCGGACGGTGTAGCGGCCGCACGCCGCCGCCGGACATATTGCCTGGAGGGGCCCGGAAGGGCCCGGTTAGCATCCGACGATGACGATGACGATGCCGACGGACACATCCTTCCGCGATGCGGTACGTCGAGCCGACGTCGACCTGTTGGCCGGCCGCCTCGACGCGCTGCACTGTCCGCCGGCCACCTTCGGGATCCTCGTCCGGCACGAGGACCCCCGGCTGCGGTACCTGGGGCTGGTCCTGCTGGCCGAGCGCGTCGGGTCGGACCGTACCGGCGGCGAGCCGGAGCTGGCCGAGATCGCGGGGCTGCTGCCCGAGCCCGTGGCGGGAGCGCCGGAGGAGGCGCTCGTCCTGGCCCGGCTCCACGAACGACTGGGACCGTACCTCCGGGGTCCGGGCCTGCGGGGTCCGGGCCTGCGGGGTCCGGGCCGGCCCGCGTGGCGGACGGCCGAGCTGCCCGTACGGGTCCAGATCGCCTGGCTGCGCGCCGAGCTCCTGAACGAGCCGACGGCGATCCGCAAGGAGCCGCGGGGCGAGCTGCTGTACCAGGCGGTGCGGGAAGCGACCGCCACCGCGGCGCACCGGCCCGAGCGGCTCGTGCACGAACTGGTGGACAGCGGTGACCCGGTGCTGCAGGCCGATGCGCTGCGGCTGGCCCGGGAGGGGCTGCACGCCGGCCTGCTGGCCCCCGTACGGGTCCGCGCGCACGTGATCAGCCTGCTCGGCGCCGGCGGCGCCGACGTCGTGGCCGCCGCACTGGACGAACTCGCCGAACCCTGGGCGGCGTTGGAACCCCTGTCGCCGGTTCTGCTGGCGCCGTTCCTCGCTGCCGATTCGGTGATCGCGCGGCCGGACGCGGCCGCCGCCGCACTCAGGGCCGCGGCCCACCACGGACACGACGGCCCGCTGTGGCGGGTCGTCGACGATCCGGACCTGCCGCCGGTACTTCGCCGGCGCGCGATGGAACTGCTCGGTGAACTGGCGGACCGCGGTGACATCGGCGCACTGACCGCCGTCGCCGCACGGGACCCGCTGCTGTTCGCCGGGCCGGCCGTGACCTGCCTGCGCGGGCTCCATCGGCGCGGGCACTTCCCGGACGGTCCGCACGTCCCGGCCGTCATCGGCCTGGCACTGGCCGATCACTCGGTCGCGCCCCAGGAGGTCGCGACGATCCTGTTCACCTGCCGCCACGAGACGCTCCGCGTCCTGGTGGACACGGACGCCGGCGATCCGACCTGGCCGCGGCGGCTCGCGCTGCTGGTCGCCCTGGCCGGGCAGGGGGCGGGGGAGCTCCCGATCGGGGAGGCGATCGCACGGGTCCTTCCCTCGGCCCCCGCACCGGCACCGTTCCTCGACGCGATCGGTGCGCTGCGCCACGCGGACGCCGAGGACGCCGTGATCACCCTCCTGCCCTCGGCGCCCGCGGCGGCGCTGGACGCCCTGGAGGCCATCGGCGGGCACCGGACGAGGACGGCCCTGAGGGAAGGGCTCGGTCTCGCCGCGCAGGCGGGCGGGGGAGGGATCGCGCCGCACCTCCGCGCGGTGCGCAACCGTGCCCTGGAGGTGCTGTGGCACCTGACCGACGATCCGGCACAGCGGCAAGCCCTCCTCGTCCGGCTCGATCCCGCCGATCTGCCGACGCGCATCGCCTCGGATCTCGGCGGGCCCGACGAGCGGGAACTGGCGCTCCTGAGTTCCCATCTGGACCCGGACCGGCCGGTGGCGGCGCTGTGCCGACTGGCCGCCCACGGCGGCGCCGGCACGCTGCCGGTCATCGCGGACCTGCTCCTGCGCGTCGTGGCGGACCTGGCGGCCTCCCGGGATCCGGGCGCGGCCGCCCCGGGACCCGACACCGGCTCCCCGGCCGGGGAGCCGGCAGGACAACCGGCAGGACAACCGGCAGGACAGCCGGCCGGGGAGCCGGCGGTACCGCAGGGGGTCCTGGACGCCGTACACGGCCTGGGACACCGGCTCCACCTGCGGGGACGGATCAGACCGGCCTGCCTGCTCGACGCGGCGAACCCGCGAGAGGCGGGGCACGCACTCGTCGCGACCATGGCGCTGGACCTGCTGGACCGCCCCGGGCTGTCGGACGGCGAACAGGCGATCCTGCTCGAACTCCTCCTCAGGGCTCCCTACGAGGGCACCCGTGCGCGGGTGCACCGCCTGCTGCGCCACCGCGACCGGCACGTGCGCAAGCACGTGATCGCGCTGCTCGCCCGCGAGGCCACCGGGGACGACGCGCAGGCGCTGTCAGCGACGCTGATCGCGCTGACCGCCTCCCAGGACATCCAGACCGTGCGGCAGGCGCTGCTCGCCCTCGGTCACGCGCGGGCCGGCTGGGCCTCCACCGCGATCGCCGCCCGTCTCGGCCATCCGAACATGAACGTCAGGAAGACCGCCGCCCGGGTCCTGGTCGCCGCGGGCACGCCCGCGGCCGTACCGGCGTTGCTCTTCCAGCTCGGGCACCACGGCAATCCCGGTCTGCGCGACGCCCTCGTCGCGGCGCTGCGCGCGATCCTCGCGAACGCGTACCCGGCCACCGTGCTCGCCGCCGCCGAACAGAGCGAAGACGACCGGGCCCGCGGACTGCTCCTCGCGGGCCTTGACGGCGCGCTCGCGGCGCGCTCGGTCCTCGCACTGGACGGCCAGGGGTCACGGGTGGCGCCGACCCTGCTCGCCCTGGTGGCGTCCGGGCGGGTCGGACTCGCCTCCGGGAGGGTCGAGGACCTGGCGACGGCCATGGCCGGACACGGGATCACCCCGCCCGGCGCACCGCGGTCGGCCGGGGACTCCGGAGCGGACCTCGACGCCGACGCGCTGGTGGCGGCGGGCTGGCACGCTCCGGTCGCGCTCCGCCTCGCCGCGCGGTGCGAGTTGCCCCGCCCCACCCGGCTGCGGCAGCTCCGGCCCCTGCTGCCGGACTTGCTGCGCCTGGCCGCCTCCCAACCCGCCGAACGGGTCGGCGTCCTGCGGCTTACGCTCGGGCTCTGTCCCGCACCGTGGACGAGCGGGGAAATCACGGAGTTCGCCCGGTCCGTCAAGGTCCTGCTCGCCGGGCTCGCCGAGACCCCGGCGGCGGACCGGCACGACCTCATGGCGGTGCTCGAAGCGGTCGCGCCGACCCTGCCGGCGATCGAGAAGCAGGCCGTCGCCGAGGCGGTACGCGCCCTGCCCAGCGCCCCCTCGGACGGCCCCTCCACCCTGACGCTGCTCCGCGCCCTCGGCGCGGTACTGGTCCGCGCCGACCTCGAACAGGCCCTGGATTCGGCCCGGTTGGGCGCCAGTCCGTGGCGGGCCGAGACCGCGGCCCTCCGGGAGGCGTTCGCCGCCCCGCAGGACCCCGCGGCCTCCGCGCAGGCCGGAGCCGAGGCGTGGCGGGCCGCGCTGGACGCCGCGGTCCGCACGCCGGGCGCCCTGGAGGAGTTCCGCCTGCTCTGCCGGCAGCGGGACGGCGTGGACGCCATGGACAGTGTGGACGCCGTGGACGCCGTGGACGCCGTGGGCGGTGTCCCGGGCTCCCGGGTCCGCCTGGCCGCGCTGATCGATGCCCACGCCACGGCCGGCCCCGGGGTGCGCGCCGCCCTCATCGACTGGATGACGGAGATCCAGCCCCTCGACGCACCACCCTGGACGCTCGCCGAGACCGCCCGTGCCCGTACCCGCGCCCGCGCGCAGGAGCCCCGACCGAGGACCGTGCAAGCCGACGACCTCGACCAGCCCCGCTCGACCGCGTTGCGGGACCGCCTGCTGGCCATGTTGCGGGCATCCGCTCCGGACCGTAGGCACACCGCGGCCCTCGCGCTCCTGAAGTGGCCCGACCCCGAGTGCGCGCCTCCCGTGCTCCGGGCGTTCCTGCGGGGCCGCGTCGACGTACCCGTCGGCGCGGGCCTGGCCGGCGCGCTGAGCGTGCTCGACGAGAGCGAACTGCGCGCGGACGGCGTCCTGCGCGACCGGGTCGCTCTCGTGGCGAGCGAGCTCGACCCGCCGGAACTGGAGACGCTGGTCCCGCTGCTGCTGGAATGGTGGGAGCAAGCCCCCGCGTCCGGCGGCTCCGAGGTCGGGCGGGCCCTGCGCAGGGTCCCCGCCGACGTGCTGGCGGAGCACCTCGGGGACCGCCTCGAAGCCGGCGCCTGGGGGTTCCTCGACCTGCTCGGCGGGCGTTCCCTCCTGCGCACCCCCGCGCTGACGCGGACCTGCCGGCGGCTGCGCGCCGAAGGGCGCGACGACCTCGCGGACACCCTGCTCCTCGTGGAGGGTCCGCTGCGCCGGCCGGACACCGTGCGGCAGGACGCCGCCGCCCTGGCCGCGCTCCGCGAGCGCGACCCGGCGGCCCCGGCAGGGGCATCGGCGCCCCCGTCCCGGCAGGAGCTGCTGGAACTGGCCCGTACGGGCGACCCGGTACGGATACGCCACGCGCTGACCCGGCTGGCCGAGGACCACGTCGGCCCGGACGCGGACGGGGACCCCGCCCTGCGGGACCTGCTCGGCGCGCTGCTGCGGCACCCGAAGCCCAAGGTCCGGCTGCACGCCCACCGGACCTCGCGGGCCGTGCTGGACCGTCGGACCCACCTCCACCACACCTCGCTCCTGCTGGACGACCCCCAGCCGGACCTGGTGCGCACGGCGATCCGGACGCTCTGCCACGCGGGCTGGACACCCGCCGTCCCCGCGGTCACCGGACTCCTGGAGCACCCCCATCCCGTCGTGCGCAGGGCCGCGGCCGAGGGACTCGTGGCCATGGGCACGCGCGCGGTCCCGGCCCTCAGACGAGCCGCCGTACGCGCCCGTCCGGACCGGCGGTCCCTCTACGCCGAGGTCCTCGAACAGATCACGGCCGGCCAGGCGGCCGTCTGACTGGTGACCGGTGACCGGTGACCGGTGACTGATGACCGGCCGGTCCGCGGCGGCCGGGCCGGCCGGATCGGCCGGCCCGGGAGAGCTCAGCCCCTCGCGTGCTGGTGGAGCGAGGCGGCCAGCAGGTGGGAGTCGAGCAGGGAGACGTCCGCCGTCCTGTCCGCCCGCGCGTAGCCGGCCAGCATCCGCTTGGTCAGGACGAGCGCCTCGGGTGAGCGCCGGACCAGGGGCCTCGTCCAGGAATCGATCACCTTGTCCAACTGCTCCAGCGGCGCGGTCCGGTGCAGCAGACCGATCCGGTGCGCGGTGCCGGCGTCGAAGGCGTCGCAGGTGAGCATGAGCTCGCGGATCCTGGAGGCGCCGGCCTCGGAGACCAGCCGGCCCATCGCCCCGCCCCACGCCGGCGGCAGCCCGATGCCGACCTCCGGCATGCGGAAGCGGCTGGTGTCGGCGCCGGCCCGCAGATCACAGAAGGCGGCCAGGGCGAGGCCCGCGCCGACGACCCGGCCGTGCAGCCGGGCGATGGTGACCGCGTGGGTGTTCTCCAGGGCCTGGCACAGGCGGTGCGCCTTGTCGGCGATCCGCCGCAGGCCCACGCCGGAGGGATCGGCGGCCACGGCCTCCTGGTACTCGCCCCGGTCGGCGCCCAGGCAGAAGTCCGTACCCAATGACGAGAGCGTCAGGATCCGGACGTCGGGTCTCTCGTGGAGCTCGTCGAGCAGGGCGATGAGATCGTCGAGGACGGCGGCGTTCAACGTGTCGTCCTGCCCCCAGGGGTTGAGGCGGACGTGCAGGACGGGTCCTTCCTGTTCGACGAGTACCGCCTTGGCCGCGGTCCTGCCGAGTGCGTGTACAGGTGCCTGCGCCTGTGCCTGTGCCTGTGCGGGGAGTGCGGCGAGAAGGGGGGTCGGTTCGGTCATGCGACTGCTACGTCCAGGTTCAGGAGTCGCCGGAACGCCACACGGGGCGCCATCGACGGGGGGCGTACGAGCGTGAGGCGGGGGAGGCGCCGGACCAACTGGTGGAGCAGCGTCTGGGCTTCGATGCGGGCCAGCGGTGCTCCGAGGCAGTAGTGGATGCCGCCGCTGAACGCGAGGTGGTCGGTGTGGCGTTCGGGGTCGAAGACGTCCGGGTCCTTGTGCTTGGCCGGGTCCCGGTGCGCCGCGCCGATCATGAGGTGGACCATCTCGTCGCGGCGGATCTCGAAGCCTCCGAGCACGGAGTCCTGCGATGCGATCCTGCTGATCACGTGGGTGGGCGGGTCGTAGCGGAGCGTCTCCTCGACGAACCCGGGCACGAGATCCGGGTTGTCGGCGACCCTGGCCCAGCGGTCCGGGCTCTCGACGAGCCGGAGCGTCATGGTCGAGAGCAGGGTCGCGGTGGTTTCCAGCGCTGCCAGCAGGACGAACAGCACCAGGTGGTAGACCGCCTCGTCGGCCTTGTCCCGGTCGGGCTCGATCGCGTCCCACGTCTGGATCCACCGGGTGACGGGATCGTCCCCGGGGCGGGAGCGCCGATCGCGGACCAGCTCCGTGAAGTAGGTGCGCAGTTCGGCGGTGGCCGCGTCGGACAGTGCCAGCTGGCTGGCCGACGGCAGCAGTTCCTGGGTGAAGACCTGATCGTGCGTCAACTCGCGGAGCCTGGGCCAGTCGGCCCGGGGCAGCCCGAGCCATTCGCCTATGGTGGCCACCGGCAGCTCCTCGCAGACGAGCTCGGAGAAGTCGGCCTCGCCGGTGCGTATTCGCTCCGTGAACGCGTCGAGGAGTTGATCCGCGCTCCGCTTCACGGTATGGCCGATGCGCTCCACGGTGCCCCGGTCGAAGGTGCCCGCCGCCCGGCGGACCTTGGTGTGGTCCGGTGGGTTGAGTGCGGCGAGCGTGTTGCCCATCTCGCGGGAGGAGGGCGCGTTCCACCGGGTGCCGGGCCCCTGCCGCTCGCGCCATTCCTTGTCGGGCTCCAGCCATTGACGGCTGCGCAGGACCTGGTCACAGGCGGCGAAGCCGGTCACCGCGAACCCGCCCCAGGGGGCGGGCACCACCTCGCCGCGTGCGAGGAGTTCCGTGTAGATGGGGAAGGGGTCGGCCTGCCCTCTTGCCGTCCGCAGACGGGAGAAGAGGGAGGCGGACGCCCGGCGGTCGTACGCCGCGGTTGTGGCAACGCCCATGATGGCGGCTCCTTTCCGAGAACCAGCCGCCATGCATACCCTCAAGATCGTTAGGGCATCCACTACCGCCGAGTACTCAGGGTGTTACCTGAATCACAGATTCCTCATTCGCCTCTGGTCCACGCGAGGAAGCGGCTGAACAGGCCGCCCTTGGGCTGCTGCGCTCCAGTGGCGGCATGGGAGCCCGCGGGGCCGGCCTGCGTGGACGAGGGTGCGCCCGCATGCTGTTGGGGCGTCTGGCCCACGTTCGAACCCGCCGGCCAGGCGGCCCCGGTGGACGCGGCCGACCCGGCTCCCTGGGCAGCGGCCTTCGGGGTGAAGCGGATCGGGAGGGTGACCAGCGAGCGGCTCCACGGACTGGGCGCCCAGGTCAGCGACTTGAAGGGGACGCGCAGCTCGACATCGTGCAGCTGGTTGAGCAGCGTCTCGACGGCCGTCACGGCGATCATGAAAGCCGGGTCCTTGGCGGGGCAGGCGTGCGGGCCCGCTCCGAAGGCCAAGTGCGCCTTCGCGCTGAGCTGTTCCCGGTGCTCGGTCAGCTTCGGGTCGGTGTTGGCCGCGGCGAACGAGACGAGGATCGGGTCGTTCGCCCGGATCACCCTGCCGCCGATCTCGACGTCGTGAGTCGGGTAGTGCGCCGCGTAGTTGGAAATGGGGGCGTAGTTCCAGAGGGTCTGGGAAACCGCGTCCTCGACGGGGAGGGCGAGCTGCCATTCCTCGCCGAGGTACAGGGCGCTGCTGGTGCCGATGGCCGCCGCCAGCGGCGCCGTGCCTCCGGAGAGCAGGGTGACCAGCTGGTGCAGCACCTCCTCGTCGCTCAGCTCGGCCGGGTGCTCCATCAGGCGCGTCGTCAGATCGTCCGTCGGGCGACGCCGCTTGAGGGCGATCAGCTCGGTGAGCGCCCCGCCCAGCACCTCGTCGGAGCCGGGGGTTCCCTCGAAGATTCCGCTGATCCCGGCGATCACCCGGTCGCCGATCTCGGGCGGGCAGCCGAAGAGCTCGCTGAAGACCAGCAGGGGCAGCGGCTGGGCGTACTCGGCCATCAGCTCGGCGTGGCCGCGGATGTCGGTACTGAACTGGCTGATCAGGTAGTGCGCGGACTGCTGGGTCTGCCGGATGAGCTGGTGCTCGTTGACGGTGGCGAGGCTGTCCGTCACGGCCCGCCGCAGCCGGGCGTGTGCGGCGCCGTCGCTGAAGAGCGCGTTGGGGCGGTAGCCCATCATCGGCAGGGCCGGGCTGTCGGCCGGGACGCGGCCTTCGGCCAGCGCGTTCCAGCGCCGGGAGTCGCGTACGAAGGAGGCCGGGTTCTGCAGGACGTACAGCGCGGCGTCGTAGCTCGTGACGAGCTCGACCTGTACGTCGGGGGCGATGTCCACGGGCGCGCTGGGACCGTAGGAACGCAGCTGCGCGTAGTGGCTGTCCGGGTCGGCGCCGAACGACGGGCCGTACATCTGGACGTTCCCGTGCGCGGGGCAGCCGGGAGGTATCTCGTGCGGGTCACGTGGCTGTTGCATTCCTGCGCTCCTAGCCGAGTTGGGACATGAGGTGTTTCACGAGGGTGATGAGGGCCCGCGCGGAGGAGTTCTCGTCCCGTACGTCGCACTCGACGACAGGGGTCTCGGGGGTGAGGTTCAGGGCCTCGTGCACCTCGTCGAGCGGGTAGTGGGTGGCGCCCTCGAAATGGTTCACGGCGATGGCGTAGGTCAGGCCGAAGCGTTCGACGAGGTCCAGGATGGGGAAGGACTCGTGCAGTCGCTCCGGGTCGACGAGGACCAGCGCCCCCAGAGCGCCCCGGGAGAGCTCCTCCCACATCTCCTTGAAGCGCTCCTGGCCCGGCGTTCCGAAGAGGTAGAGCACCAGGGTGTCGCTCAGGGTGAGCCGGCCGAAGTCCATCGCGACGGTGGTGGTCGTCTTGTCGGGCGTGCCCGACAGGTCATCGAAACCCACGCTGGCTTCGGTGATCTCCTCCTCGGTCCGCAAGGGCTCGATCTCGGAGAGACTGCCGATACAGGTGGTCTTGCCGACCCCGAAATGCCCCACGATGAGAATCTTCACCGCGTGGGAGACATCTGGATCCAGGTACACGCGTTACGCTCCGAATCGATTCTTCAGGCCTTCGAGCACGGCGCTGACCAGCTCTCTGTCGACACGTTCGGCGCGCGGGATCGGTGTCCTCGCGAGGATGAGCTCGTCCTCCTCCAGCTGCGCCAGCAGGATGCGGACGACACCCAGGGGCAGGTGCGTGTGCCCCGCCACCTCGGCCACGGACAGGAATCCGTCCGCGACCAGGTCCATGACCCGCCCCGCTTCCGGGGACAGCGTGCGCGCCGCCACCTGTCCGTGTTCCGCCGCCGCGGTCACGAGCGTCGTGTGCTCGTACTCGTGGTCCGGGGGCAGTGCACGTCCGTTCGTGATCACGAAGAGGGGGACTAATGGAGAGGTCAGTTCCAGCTCTTCGTCCCGGTCGAGCCCCTCAGGCATGGCTGGTCCCCTTCCCCGGTGTCGATGCAGCCGTCGCCGTCCCCGTCGCCGTCAGCCGGGGCACCACCTCGTGCAGACGCGTGGTGAACTGCTCGATGTCGCAGTCGTGTTCGGCGGCGGCGGCCAGGAAGGCATCGGGCCCGGCGGCCATCAGGAAGATCCAGCCGTGCTGGAACTCGATGACCGTCTGGCGCCACTCCGCGTTCTCGACGGCCCCGGCGAACTGGGAGGTGACCCGGCTGTAGGCGTGGATGCCCGTCATGGCCGCGGAGATCGTGTCCGCGAGGTCGCGGCTCATCCCGTGGGTCGCCCCGCGGGGAAGACCGTCCGACCCCAGCAGTACGGCGTGCCGGGCACCCTTGACTTCGGACATCACCCGGTCGAGCTCGCCCAGGACGAAACCCGAGTCACCGGGGCCCTGCTGCCGTGGGACGCCCCCGCGCGGACCTCCGGCGTCCTCGGTGGTCACCCGCGGGGGCGAGGTGAGGTTGGTGCCCAGCCGGGCGACGAGGCGGTGCATGCGGAAGGAGATCTGCTGCATGTCCACATCGGGCGCGGCCGCGGCGGCGAGGTAGGAACCCTGCCCCGCCCCGATCAGGAAGCTCCAGCCGTGCGAGAACTCGATGATGGTCTGGTTCCACCGCCGGTCCTCCTGCGTCCCGGCGAAGTGGGCCGTGGCCCGGCTGAGCGACTGCATCCCGGCCATGGCCGCCGAGATGGTGCGCACGTCCTTCTCGGCCAGGCCTTCGGTCGCGCCGCGAGGAAGGCCGTCGGCCGACAGCAGGACGGCGTGCCGTGCGCGGGGCACGTTGTGCACGATGTCCTCGAGCATCCACGAGAGGTCTGCGGTCATGCCTCTTCGGGCCCTTCGAACGAGGTGGCGTCAAGGTTGCGGCCGGAGAGGGTGCCGCGCTGGAAGGCCCCCAGGCCGCGCCCGGACGTGCGGCCCGAGTCCCCCGGGGTCCGTGGCGCGGGCGCGGTGGCGTCGGGGTCGGGAACGCTCGCGATGGGGGCCTGACGCGCGCCGCGCTTGGGCAGACCGTGCATGGTCCGCGCCGTCGTGCTCTGGGCGGGCCGGCTCTCGGCGGCGCGCCGGAACTCGCTGACCGGAGCCTCGCTGACCGGAGCCTCGCTGCCCGGAGCGCCGCTGCCCGGAGCCTCCTGGACGGGCCGGATCTCCTCCATGGTCCACAGCTCCTCGGGCAAGAGGACGACGGCCCGGACGCCGCCGTACCGGGAGACTCCGGTGACATCGACCTTGAAACCGTGCTGACGCGCGATCAGGCCGATCACCGGGAAGCCGAACTTGGGCTGGGTACCGAGCTGCGACAGGCGCGGGGCGATCTCTCCGGAGAGCAGCCCGGTCGCCCGCTGCCGCTCCTCGTCGTTCATGCTGACGCCGGCGTCGTCGATGACGATGCAGAGGTTGTTCTGGACCCGCTGGAACGTCACCTCGATCGGTGCGTCGTGCTGCGAGAAGCTGGCGGCGTTGTCGAGCAGCTCCGCCACGGCGAGGGCGACGGGCGCGACCGCGGACGCCTTCAGGGCGAGACTGGTCTGCTGCATGATGGCGACCCGGTGGAAGTTGCGGATCTGCCCCTGGGCGCTGCGCACGACGTCGTAGACGCTGGCGGGCCGGTTGCGGCGGCCGAGCGGCGCACCGCACATGACGGCGATGCCCTGAGCCTTGCGCGCCATCTGGGCGTTGGCGTGGTTGACGTCCAACAGGTCGCTCAGGACGGTGTGTCCGCCGTACTTGCGCTGGATGCCGTCTAGGAGCGTCGTCTGCTCGGCGGCCAGGCTCTGCAGGAGGCTCGCGGCACCCTTGAGGACGGCCTTGGTGTTCTCCTCCGCGGCTTCCTTGGCCGCGCGGAGCGTGGCGTCCTGCTCGCTCTGGAACCTCAGCAACTCGGCGCGCGACGCGTGCAGGTGGCTGTCCGTCGCGAGCAGCTGGTGCCTCAGTTCGGCCTCGGTGTGTGCCTTCTTCGCCCCCAGCGCTCTGGTGCGGGCGACGAGTGCCACGATCGCGACGACGGCTATCGCCGTCACCGCGACCAGGCACCACACAAGTGCGTCTCGATTCATGGAAACCTTTCCCGGCGCGTGCCATGCGGACGGCTGCAGATACACCTCGCGAGGCCCCGCAACACAGCTGATCGGCACGGTTCACCTGCTGTTACGCGGGAAGCATGCCGCCGATCCAAATCAGCATCTGCGTCTAAATGAATCAAGATCACAGATGCCGGGATGTTATCACCGGATCATCGGCCCTCCGGACGCCCGCTATGGCGCCCGATCCCCCAACCAGACTGTCAGGGTTGTGGGTTGACATGGCCTTTCGGCCCTTCGCATCCACCGTCGGCCACCCCCTCGCGACACCGCTCCGTTAAGCAGTTCTTCACGTGAGGGGCGGCGATCTCTCACAACTATCCGCCGCACGGCGCCAACCGAACCACGGAGGGGCTTGGCGGGCCCGATGTGCCGGTGCTCCGTTCGCGGATGTCGCGGGCGCGCTTATGTCCGCTTGTTCCTGACGCGGCAACAGGTATCCGCACGCCCGAGGGGGCGCCGCCTCCGTGATCGACTCTCGGCCCGGCGGCGTGATTTCGCTCTTTCGCGCGCCGTGCGGCTGCCGCTTCCCTTGGCTCGTGCGTCGACGTGGCGACGCCATCGCCAACACCCGTCCCCTGGAGGACTCATGGCATCGGACCAGGAGTGGAAGCTCGACGCCGGAACCGCGTGGATCCTTCCCGCGAGCGACGGGGGCATCGTCAAGCCGCTCGTTCTGGCCAGCAAGGCGGGACCGGGGGAGACCGACCTGGCCGCGCTCCGGGCCCGCCTCTGCTCCGGCGCCGACGCGTTCGGCGACGCGGTGCGCGCCCGCGGCCACGACCTGATCCTCATCGGCTTCAACGACGGAGCCGCCCCCCTGCCCGACCTGGCCGACACCGTCGTGGACGCCCTCCGGCGGACGGCGGCCGAACAGACCGGCAGCGCCCCGCTCGCCGTGGGCGGCATCGGCAGGGGAGCCCTGGCCGTCCGCTACGCCCTCGCCGCGATGGAGTACCGGCAGGAGGACCACCGGGCCCGGCGGTACTTCTCGTTCAACGGAACGGCTCCCTCCCCGCAGGAGCACGCAGAGCTGGACGCACGGGGCGGTTGGCCGCGGCTGCCGAAGAAGGTCAAACTGGTCGTCGGTGACCTTGCCGGTGACGTCACCGGCGGGCTGAGCGACGAGGACTTCGACGACAGCACCACCGCCCCCGCCGACCCGGGAGGCCTGCTGATCCCCACCGCGCAAGCCTCCTGGCTGCTGGACCACCTGGCCTAAACCGTTTGTTTCGGATCCTGCCCGGCCGCGGAATCGCGGAGCGGAGCGAAGTGATAGCCGTCCACTCACCGGAGTTCCGGAATTCTTTCGCAATTCAATTACCCGAGGGCGATATCCGTGGGTCAGAGCCGGGCCCGTCGGACAGCGAAGCGGAACCCCGCGCGGAGCAATCCCGGCCCCTATGGACTCCCCTCGGGCGGGCCCGCTGCCGGCGGGGTGCGCCACGACAGCGAAATCCGTGGCACAGCGACGCCGCCTGCACGAGACTGCGCGGGTGAGCGACCCCCACCCCGCCCCCCACCCCTGCCCCTGCTGCGGTCACCGCGTGCTGGACCACATGCCCGGCTCCTACGAAATCTGCCCCGTGTGCTTCTGGGAGGACGACGGCGTCCAGTTCCGCTGGCCGACCATGGACGGCGGAGCGAACAAGGTCTCCCTGATCGAGGCCCAGCGGAACTACCAGGACTTCGGCGCCTGCAAGCGACGTGTCCGGGACCTTGTCCGCCCCGCGAACGAGAACGAGCCGCTCGACCCCGCCTGGCGCCCCATCGACCCGACCCGCGACTCCTTCGAAGACCGGGACGCGGACGAGCCCGCCCCGTGGCCGGACGACCGCTCGGTGCTCTGCTGGTGGCTCCCCACCTTCTGGCGCTGACGTACGTACCCGAAGACCGGCCCGCTGCCGCACGCGCCTCCGGTCGACTGGTCGTCAGTTCTTGCGGGCCAACGGCTGCCCGGCGAACTTCACCCCTGCCAGGCCATGGGCCATGAGGTTGCGAATGTTGCTGTGATCGGTGCCGCTCGGCGTGGCCAGCACGCTGCGGTAGTGCTCCCCGAAGGCCAGCAGCGCTTCCTGGTCGCTCAGCCCTTCCAGCAGGGCCAGTCCCAGGGTCTTGCAGGAGCCCTCGTTCTCACCCGCGGCATTTTCCGCTTCCCCGTTGTGGAACGCCTGCGGCTGGTACTCGTAGTGCGCGGTGACGAAGGCCAAGGTGTCGGCGAACGCGTGCTCACCGGACGCAAGGCTTACCCGCAGCGAGTTCAGATCGGTCATGGTGGCTCCCCTCGGTTGCACAGACGATCCGTTCGCCGTCCGTGACCGGACGACATTAACCCCTGGCGCCCGGCCGTAAGAATCGCGCGACACGACCGAACGAACGCCATCTCCGCAGGTCACGCCATGGGTCCGCACGCCCCGCCGGGAGCCGGTTCTGTGATCCGCCGGCTCCCCGGGCACGGTGCTCCGCCCTGGAGAGATGACGCCGTGCGTGGAAGAGGTCACTCAACGTGTCGCCGCTACGCCCGGACGCCCCGCCCCGCCCCGGCGGTGGGGCGCCCAACTGCGTTACGAGAAGCAGCCGTTCGAGGTCAGAGGGGGCCGGGTGCGGCGGATCAGCCCTGTTGTTCGCTGACGTTGACCATCCACGTGATGCCGAACTTGTCCGTGCACATGCCGAAGGTGTCGCCCCACATCTGCTTCTCCAGGGGGACGGACACCGTGCCGCCGTCGGACAGCTCGTTCCAGTAGCCCCGCAGCTCGTCCAGGTCGTCGCCGCTCAGGCTCACCGCGATGTTGTTCCCCGGCTCGTGCTCCGCCCCGGGCGGATTGTCGGCGCCCATGAGGGTGAACCCGCTGGGCGTCTCGAGCATGCCGTGCATGATCTTGTCGGAGTAGCCGGGGGGCGCCTCGGCGCCGAATCCGGCGTAGGTGTGGACGGCCAGCTCGCCGCCGAACACCGCCTTGTAGAACTCCATGGCCTGCTTCGCGTCGCCGGCGAAGCTGATGTACGGGTTCAGCCGAGAGGGCACGTTCACTCCCTTTTGTGGCGAATGGTCAGTGCGGGCAGCCTAGGGGTGCGGCCTGCGTACGGAGGGTTCCCCCGGTCCGCCCGCCCACCTCGTGTCGCACGCACGCCCCGTAGAGGCGGGCCGGTCAAGGCGCCCGAACACACCCGTCGCCCGGTGCTCCGCGCTCCGCCGTCGCCCCCCTCGGCGTCGAACGTTGAAGATCGGGCTAACCGCGCGCAGGATCCGTCTCCCGCTCCGCGGCACGGTCGAGGCTGCTGATGATCCACTCGGCCAGATCGCGGCCGTCGCGCTCGGCGGCGCCCGCCCACAGGGTCTCCCGCTCCGCGGTCGTGCGCACCTGAAGTTGAACCTGCTTGCCCTTGCGTCGCTCGTCGTCCACGTCGGCCACGTCGACCGATCCCGCCAGGGCCGCATGCCGCACGTGCTGTCGGAGCGTGTTGCGGGACCAGCCCTCCTGAGCGGCGCGTTCCAGCCACATCGCACGCTTCGCGGGCTCCAGCGAGGCGACCTCGGCATGGTGCTGGAAGCTGACCTTCGGGTGCCGTTCGGCGGCCGGGAACCGCCTGGCGATCCAGGCGTAGTTCCGCAAGGTCTTGTAGTCCAGGCCTGTTTCTTCCATGGCCTGTCGATAGCGTCCGGGGTACATGTCCTGGCCGAAAATGAGCCAGTCGCCGAGCCACCAGCTCGAAGAGTCGGCTATCAGGTAGAGGTGCTTGCCGAACCGCTTCCACTCGGCCAGGGGGAAGTCCGGTGGCAGGGACAGGCCTGTGCGGCGTGTGAGGGCCGCCGCACCGGGAGAGGATCGGGGCGCGGTGCGCAGGGTGGTCGTACTGACGGACGTCTCCATGCTGATCGCTTCTCTGGTCAGGTCGGTCGGTGGACGGAAGGTCGATGAAGCCGGAGGCGGGCTGTTGGTGTGCCGGCCGCTCTTCCCCGTAACGCATCGTCGAACGCGGTTCAGTGCCGTGGCCTTGGGGACGAAGGGCCGTTGTGGCGCGGGCGCGGGGGTCGACGCGCCGAGCGAGGCATTTTGGCGTGAAAGCGTCGTCGGTTCGACGACTGATGGCCGTCGGCCACGCCGAGTCCTGAAGCACGGTTGGCTGATATGTGGAGTTCACGTGGATCTACCGCTTCCCGGGCGGCGAGCAACTGCACTGGTCACCAGGGAGTCTGGCATCGCGTTCGGGCCGTGGTCCAGATCAATCGACCGGCATTAATCAGCCCGGCAGCAGGATGCCGAGGCTGAGGGCGGGTGGTACCCGCATCAAAGGGTGCAGCCCTGGTGCTTTCGGGCAATCGCCCATCCCGCGATGGAACCTGCCGCAAACAGGACGATGGTCCAGGTGATCTGAAGACCGGGCTGGTGGGGGGAGACCTTGCTCGTCGCGTGGAAGTGGCGCGTACGGGCTGCGTGCGTTCGCGGGGCGTCGCCGTGCGCGGCGTCTACGCGGAGTCGTTCTTCAGATCGCCCAACGGGGCCGAGCGCCTGCGCGAACCGGCCGAACTCGGCGTGGAGATCCGGCTCCCGGGATCCGTGCCCTTCCGGCTGATGCCGGCCGGGGTGCGGGACGAGGCGATCGCGCGCGAGAGTCGGTGTCTCGATTCGCCCGTTCCGCCGGAACCTCGCGACGCTCATGAGCAAACTCGGCACGGAGAACCGCTTCCAGGCGGGCGTCAAGGCGGGCGTCAAAGCGTCCGCGAAAGGCCGGCTCCGGCTTTTCTTCATCCCTGGGTGATCGCCCTGGCAATTCCCCGGCGTTCACGCCCCGTTCCGAGAGATCCTGTGGGCGGGGGTGCCCCCTGTCAAGTGCGATCCGGGCCCTCCATGAAACCTTCGCAGTTTTGGCCGGAAGGATTCACCTCACCAGGCGGCGGGCGGCCCGCGTGTCCCGCCGGCGGGACACGCGGGCGGGCCCGCGAGGCAGAACCGACTTCAGTTCCAAGGGTGTTCGGTGGCCGATTCCCGACATCATCACTGGCTGAAAACCTCGTGAATCCGCCGGGGAGCCTTGGTGCCGGCGATGCTATGCGGCTGATTTCGCCCGGTCCGCCCGATTCGGTGGCCGAAGGGATTCCCGGTGCTGCGGCTTTGCGCCAGGGGGCCGTCACGTCCCTTGGCCATCGGATTCGCGGCTCGACAACCGTTGCGGCCTGTTGCATGATCCGGTCGTCGAGCGGCACGGGGGCTGGGTGATGGCGCCGCTGTCTTCTTTTGTGTGAGGCGAACTTGACGCTCTGTCGAATTTCCTGCCCTTGTGGTTTGGGCTGCCTGCCGTCCTAAGGCATTCACCAATGCCGGCGGCTTCCACCAGCAACCCGCGCACATCCCTCGTGACGGACCGATCCCGTCTTTGTTCGAACTTCCCTCACGGAGCCATGAGCCCCATGTTTCATGCCACACCTCTGCTGTGCCTGCCCTTCGCCGGAGCGGGCGCCAGCTTCTACATGCCCTGGCGTTCCCTCGGCGTCGAGGGCGTCGAGGTCAAGCCGATCCAACTGCCCGGCCGTGAGCGCCTGGTCGACCAAGACCCTTACACCAACGTGCAGGCCGCGGCCGACGGACTGCTGGACGCCGCCCTCGCGGCGGCCGGAGAAGGGCCGGTGGCCGTCTTCGGCCACAGCCTCGGCGCGATCCTCGCGTACGAGCTGGCCCACCGGATCGCCGACCACGGTGCCAATGAGCTGGTCCACCTGTTCGTGAGCGGATCGCAGGGGCCGTGGAACGGACGCACGGAGCGGGCGACCGGACTGGACGACGACGCGTTCCTCGCCCGGGTCCAGGAGTTCGCCGGCTACACGCACCCGGCCTTCGACATCCCGGAGATGCGCGAGCTGCTGCTCCCCACGCTCCGCGCCGACGTGGAGATGCACGAGGCCTACGCGCCCACCTCCGAGCGCAAGCTCGCGGCGCCCGTCACCTCGATCCGCGGCGTCGACGACCACCTCGTCTCGGCCGACGCGGCCGGCCACTGGCGCGACGCGACCAGTGCGACGTTCACCGCCGTGGACGTGCCCGGTGACCACATGTACCTCGACGCGGATGCCAAGTCGCTGCTCGAGCTGATCGCCTCGCGGCTGCGGTCCGGGCGTACGGAGAACTGACGTGCGACTTTCCCAGAAGACCGTCCTCATCACCGGCGCGGCCCGCGGCCTCGGCCGTGCCTGCGCCCTGAGGTTCGCCGAGGAGGGCGCCGACCTCGCGCTGCTCGACGTGGCCGCGGACATCGCCGACGTGCCGTACCCGCTCGGCACGGCGGACCAGTTGGAGGCCACCGCACGGCTGTGCCGCGAGCGCGGCGCCTCCGTGCTGACCGCCCGGGCGGACGTGCGGCAGCAGAAGGAGATCGACGCCGCCGTCGCCGATGCCCTCGACCGGTTCGGCCGGATCGACGTCCTGGTCAACAACGCCGGCATCGCGTCCCCTTCCGGCAAGGCCAGCCACGAGATCACCGAGGACGAGTGGCGCGTCATGCTGGACGTCGACCTGTCCGGCGCCTGGCGGATGATCAAGGCCGTGGCGCCCTCCATGGCGAAGCAGCGCTCCGGCAGCATCGTGAACATCTCCTCCACGGCGGGGCTCGTGGGCTACCGCTACTTCGCCGGCTACGTCGCCGCGAAGCACGGCCTGATCGGGCTGACCAAGGCGGCGGCGCTCGACTACGCGGCCCTGCAGATCCGCGTCAACGCCCTGTGTCCCGGACAGGTCCGCGAGGAGCCGGCCCTCGAAGGCCGGATGCTCTCGGAGGTCGCCCGCTCGCTCGGTGTCGCACCGGAGGACCAGGAGACCGCGTTCCTGGAGTCCCAGCCGATGAACGCCCTGGTCAACCCCGAGGACGTCTCCTCCACGGCCCTGTGGCTCGCCAGTGACGACGCCCGACAGGTGACCGGAAGCGTCGTCACCGTCGACGGCGGATTCAGCACGCGATGAGCGGACCGATGAGCGGACCCGACCGCACGACCGCGCCCACCGCCCGCACCAGCCAGGAGATCAGCATGTCAACCCGGATCAGCCCGCCCCCGACGGCCGGACCCACGGGCAGCGCTGCCGAGTTCTTCGCGGGGACGGCCTTCGACGCGCGGCCCGCGCGTGCGTGCCACAGCCTCGTCCGCCGGATGCCCGAAGGGCTCACCGCGGACCGCGTCACCGGGCTGCTGACCGCCGCCCAGGAGGCCGGCGCGCTGCCCGCGGACCTCCGGCTGTGGGTCGAGGACGTGGTCACCGCCGCCGCCGACCCCGCCTCCGAGGCGCTGCGCGCCCGTGAGGGTTCCCGGACGGTCGGCCACGGCGCCCGGCTGCGCATGGTCCTGCTCTCCTACGCCGACGGCGTGGCCGACCTGGTCCTGGTGGCCCACCGCCGCGCCGTGGACAGCGCCGGACTCGACCTCGTCGGCCGGATCCTGTCCGGCGCCGCGGACGATGCGGCCCGGCTCGCCGGCCCCGGCGAACCGACGCGCCACAACGCCGTGGACGCCGCACCCCCGGCCTGGGGCCTGGGTGACGCGCGCCGCGCCGGCGCCACGGGCGTCGTGCGGATCGGCCCCGTGGAGGTCGCCCCGGAGCCCGTCACTCCCGTCCTGATCGCCGCCACCGCCCTGGTGCTGTCCCGCTACGCGGACCGCGGCCGGACGGTCGGCCTGCTCACCGCCGACCGCGCGGGCCGTGACCGGTTCGCCGCGGTGAGCCTGCCCGTCGACGAGAACACCCCGGTCACCGACCTGGTCCAGCAGGCCGAGCGCGCCATCGCCTCCGCCACGCCCGTCGGTGCCGACCAGCCCGTCCCCGCCGTGGGAATCGTGGAGCTGTCGGGCCAGGACGAGGCGTACCGGCCCTTCCTGGAGCTGCCGTTCCCGGTGACCTTCACCTGGGAGCCGCGACGCGACGGCTTCCTCGGCGGCCGCCTCGAGTACGACGAGACGGTGCTGCACCCCGAGGTGGCCGAGCAACTGGCCCGCCACGTCGGTCGCCTGGCGGCGCTCATCGGTGCCAAGCCGGACGACACCCGGATCCTGCTGGGCGCGGACGTCGAGCTGATCGCCGAGGAGGAGCGCGCGGCCCTGCTGGACCTCGGACGCTCGCGGCCCGCCCCCGCGCGGGCCGCCACGACCGCGCAGCCGGCCACCACGCTGCACGCCGCCACCACCCCGCACACCGCCACCACCCTGCACACCGTGCACAGCGCCTTCACCCGGCTCGCCGCCGAACGGCCCGGCGCGACCGCGCTGTCCGACGCCGACCGCGAGCTGACGTACGCGCAGCTCGACGAGGCGGCCACGCGGATGTCCGCCGCACTGGGCGAACGGGGCGTCGGGCCGGGCGACTTCGTGGGTGTCTGCCTGGACCGCGACACCGACCTGGTGGTCACCCTCCTCGCGGTGCTCAAGACCGGGGCCGCCTACGTCCCGATGGACCCGCGCTACCCCGTCGAGCGGCTGCGCTACACCACCGAGGACGCGGGGCTGCGCCTCGTGGTCACGACCCTCGGCGAGTTCCCCGTCATCGACGGCGTCACCGCGGTCCACCCGAGCGCGCTGGCCGGATCCACGGCCGCGGCGCCCGAGCCCGCGGACGACCCCGACGCGCCGGCCTACGTCATCTACACCTCCGGATCCACCGGCAAGCCCAAGGGCGTGGTCGTCCCCCACCGCAACGTCGGTGCGCTCATGGCGGCGACCACCCGGGACATGCGGCTGGGCCCGGACGACGTGTGGACGCTGTTCCACTCCAGCTCCTTCGACTTCTCCGTGTGGGAGATCTGGGGCTGCCTGCTCACCGGCGGCCACCTCGTCGTGGTCCCGTACTGGGTCTCGCGCTCGCCGGAGGAGTTCCACGCGCTGCTCCTCCAGCGCCGGGTCACCGTGCTGAGCCAGACCCCGTCCGCTTTCGCGTCGCTGCGCGACGTGCACCTGAACCAGCAGGAGTCGCTCGCCCTGCGGCTCGTGGTCTTCGGCGGCGAGCCGCTGGACGTGCGCTCCCTCGAGCTGTGGTTCCGGCGCGAGCCGCACGACCGGTGCCGGCTGGTGAACATGTTCGGCATCACCGAGACCACCGTGCACGTCACCACCCAGACGGTCACCCCCGTCGAGGTGGCCGCCGGGTCCCGCTCGGTGGGAACGGCCCTGCCGGGATGGACCCTCTCCGTGCGCGACGACCGGGGCCGGGTCCAGCCCCTCGGCGTCCCCGGCGAGATCTACGTCGGTGGCGCGGGCGTGGCCGACCGCTACCTGAACCGTCCGGAGCTCACCGCCGAACGCTTCGTCGACGATCCGCTGACCGGCGAACGCGTCTACCGCAGCGGCGACCTGGGACGGCTGCGTCCGGGCGGACGGCTCGACCACCTGGGCCGGATCGACGACCAGGTCAAGGTACGGGGCTTCCGCATCGAGCTCGGCGAGGTCAGGTCCGTCCTGCTCGACGACCCCACGGTCTCGGCGGGCGCCGTCGTACTGAACCAGGGCGACGGCGACGCGGCCGGCGTGCGCCTCGACGCCTACGTGGTGCTGCGGCCCTCCGGCTCGCTGACCGAGGTCCGGCGCCGGCTGCGCGAGGTCCTCCCGGAGCACATGGTGCCGGCCACCCTCACCGCGGTGTCCGAGATCCCGCTCACCGTGAACGGCAAGGTCGACGCGGCCAAGCTGCCCAAGCCCGACCAGCTCCCCGCGGTGGAGGCCGACGCCGAGGCCGCCGTCATGACCGAGGCGGAAGCCCCCGCGGAGCAGGAGAGCCTGGCCGACGTGGTCCTGCGCGCCTGGCGGGCCACTCTCGGTCCCGAGGTGGAGCCGGACGACGACTTCTTCGAGCTCGGCGGCAACTCGCTCCTCGCGGTACGGCTTTCCGCGGCGCTGCGCCGGGAAGGCCTGCCGCCCGTACCCCTGCGCGACCTCTACCTGCAGCCGACGGCGGCGCTCCTCGTGCAGCACCTCACGGCGCGTCAGTCGGCCGAGGCCGGGGCGGAGCAGTCATGAGCGCCGGCATACGGAAGCCGCCTCGAGTCGCGGTCGTCTACGACTTGGGCTCCGCCACGGCGAACGACATCCTGGCCGCCGCCCACCGGCTCTGCGAGGTGGTCTTCGTCGCGGACTTCGACCGGCCCGGGGCCGCCGCCGCCCGGCAGTCCATGCTCGCCCTGGGCGAGGTCGTAGACGTCACCGGACGGGATCCCGAGGAGCGGCTCCACCTGCTCCGGGAAGCCGCGGTCGACGGCGTCGTGACCTACAGCGAGTACCAGCTCGCCGAGACGGCCCGCATGGCGCACGGTCTCGGGCTGCCCTACCACGCGGTCGAACTGATCCCGGCGCTGGTGGACAAGCTGGTGCAGCGCCGGATCCTGGCCGAGGCCGGGGTCCAGGCCACCCGCTGCGCGGTGATCGGTGACGATCCGGCGCGGGCGCTCGACCTGGTCGGCGTGCCGGCCGTGATCAAGCCGCGGATCGGTGCCGGAAGCCTGCACACCACCCGGGTGGACTCCGCCGAGGAGTTCCTCGCCACGGCGGCCGCCCGCCCGGCCGGCATCGAGTTCGTCGCCGAGCAGATGCTGGAGGGCGACCCCCGGGTGGCCGGCGGGTTCTGGGGGGACTACGTCTCCGTGGAGTCCGTCCACACCGGGTCCGCCTCCCGGCAGGTCTGCGTCACCGGGAAGTTCGCCCTCGCCGAACCCTTCCGCGAGACCGGGATGCTGCTGCCGGCCACGCTGTCGCAGGAGGCCGCCGCCGAGGTCCTGGCCCTGGAGGCCGCCGCCGTGCGGGCCCTGGGCATCCGCCACGGCATCACCCACACCGAGATCAAGCTGACCCCGGACGGCCCCCGCATCATCGAGGTCAACGGCCGACTGGGCGGATACGTCCCGGAGATCCTGCGCCGGGCCACCGGGATCAACCTGGTGCGCATCGCGCTGGACGTCGCCCTCGGCGGGGAGCCCCGTATCCCGGCGGCCCGCCACCGGGGCGTCACCTACCAGTACTTCCTCACCCCGCCGGCCGTGGCGGGCACGCTCGCCTCGGTCAGCGGGCTGTCCGAGCTCGCCGGGCTGCCCGGCGTGCGCAACGTCGAGGCGAACGCCGGGCCGGGGCGGCTCGTGGACTGGCGCGAGGGCACCCAGAGCCACTTGGGCGTGGTCTTCGGCTCGGCCCCGGACCACGACGCCCTGCGGACGGTCGCGGAGTCGATCACCGCCACTTTCCGCCCCGTCTTCGCGCCGCCGGCCGGCGCGGGCGCGTGAGGCGAGAGCACGAAGAGATGGAACGAACGATGAAAGCTACGCAGGGCTACCCGCGCGACGCGACGATCCACGCGCTGTTCCTCCGGCAGGCCGCGGCGACCCCCGACGCGCCCGCGGTGGTCGGTGAGCGCGGCACGCTGACCTACCGCGACCTGGCGGAACGCTCGGCCCGGCTCGCCGCCCGCGTCCTCGCGCACGGGGTCCGCCCCGGGGAACTCGTGGCGGTACGCGCCGAGCGGAGCCCCGAGTGGGTGATCGCCAACCTGGCCGTGCTGCGCGCCGGAGCCGCGTACCTGCCGATCAGCCCCTCCGAGCCCGACCGGCGGGTGGAGTACCTGCTCGACGACGGCGGGGTGCGGCTGCTGCTCGGAGACCGCGAGGGCGAGGCGCCCGGCGGCCGCGGGACCGAGATGGCGATCCGCGAGGACCTGGCCCCGGACGCGGCAGCCCCGGACGCGGCAGCCCCGCGGGCCGGGGAGCCCGACGGAGTCGGGGCCGAGAGCCTCGCGTACGTGATGTACACCTCGGGCAGCACCGGACGGCCCAAGGGCGTCATGGTGTGCCACCGCAACGTGGTCCGCCTGGTCCGCGGTACGGACTTCGTCACGTTCTCCGAGCGGATGCGGGTCCTGCAGACCGGCGCGGTCTCCTTCGACGCGAGCACCTTCGAGCTCTGGGGCCCGCTCCTGAACGGCGGCGCGCTGGTGCTGCCCGAGGAGGACGCCGTTCTGGACGCCGGTCGCCTCGGGGCCGCGCTGAGGGACCACGGGGTCACCACGCTGTGGCTCACCTCGCCCCTCTTCAGCCGGATCGCCCGGCAGGACCCCTCAGTCTTCGCCCCGCTGAACGACCTCGTGGTCGGCGGCGACGTGGTCGCCGGCGAGCACGTCGCCGCGGTCATGGGGGCCTGCCCCGACATACGCGTCGTCAACGGCTACGGCCCCACGGAGAACACCACCTTCTCCACCACCCACCGCATCAGCCCGGAGGAGACCGGCGGGCCGCTGCCCGTCGGGCGGCCCATCGCCCACTCGACCGCCTACGTGCTGGACCCGTCGGGCGCTGCGGTGGCGCCGGGCACCGAGGGCGAGCTGTACGTCGGCGGCGACGGCGTGGCGCTCGGCTACCTGGGCCGCCCCGAGCTCACCGGGCAGGTCTTCCTGTCCGACCCCTTCCTGCCCGGCGGACGCATGTACCGCACGGGCGACCTCGCACGACAGCGCCCGGACGGGGTCATCGAGTTCCTCGGCCGCGCCGACGGCCAGGTGAAGATCCGGGGCTACCGCATCGAGCCGGGGGAGATCGAGTCCGTGCTGCGCGGACACCCGGCCGTCGGCGAGGCCGTCGTCGTACCGCTGGTGCGCGAGGGCGGGGAGGCGAGCGACCGCTACCTCGCCGCCTACTTCACGGAGACCGAACCGCTCGACGTGCGCGAGGTGCGCGAGCACCTGGCGGACCGGCTGCCGCGCCACCTGATCCCCGGGCACCTCGTCCTGCTCGACTCCATCCCGTTGACCGCCCACGGCAAGGTCGACCGCTCGGCGCTACCCGATCCGGCCGATCTCCACGACCTGCCGGCGGAGCACGTGCCGCCGCGGGACGCCGTCGAGGAGCGGCTGGTGGCGATCTGGGAGAGCGTGCTGCCCGGCGCCACCGTGGGGGTGCTCGACTCGGCGTTCGACCACGGCGTCGACTCGCTGATGGCCGCCGGTCTCGCGACCGCCATCGGCACGGAATTCAGCGTTCCCGTGACCGTCGCGGACATCTTCCGCAACCCGACCGTCGAGGACCTGGCCCTCCTGCTCGGCACCCGGGCGCCCGAGGCCCGGGGGCCCGCCGGGCTGCCCGCCGCCCCGCCGGCCGACCACTATCCGCTCGCGCCGCAGCAGTACCCGCTGTTCGTGGCGCAGCGCCGGGACGAGGCCTCGGTCCAGTACAACGTGCCGCTGCTGCTGGACCTGCCGGCCGACGTGGACGAGGCACGGCTCGCGGAGGCCTGGCGCGGACTGGTACGCCGTCACGAGGTCCTGCGCACCGCGTTCCTGCTGAAGGACGAACCGGTACAGGTGGTGCACGCGGAGGTCGTCTCGGAGCTGCGCGTCACCGAGGGGGAGCCGCGGCTCGACGAGCTGGTGCGCCCCTTCGACCTGGAGACCGCGCCGCTGGCCCGGGCGGGCCTGCACCGGTCCGGCGACCGGGCCGTGCTGTTCGTGGACCTGCACCACCTGGTGGTCGACGGACTGTCCCTGGGACACCTCTTCGGCGACCTCGACGCCCTGTACCACGGCCGGGAACTGCCGCCGGTCGCCCACCCCTACCGGGACTACGCCCACTGGGCGGCCGCCGGGGAGGGCAAGGGGATCGCCGAGGAGCAGCGCGCGTACTGGACCTCCACGTTCCGGGGCCGGCCCGTCCCGGCCGAGCTGCCCACCGACCGCCCCCGGCCCGCCCTGCGGACCCACGCGGGCGACCTGCTGCCGTTCGGGCTCGGGACCGGACGCACCGCCGCGCTGCGCACCTTCGCCGCGCAGCGCTCCGTCACGCTCTTCGCGCCGCTGGCGGCCGCGTACGCGGTCTTCCTGTCCGTGGTCACGGGTCAGGACGACATCACCGTCGGGGTGCCGGCAGCCGGCCGTACCGCCCCCGGCCTCGACACCGCGGTGGGCATGTTCGTCAACACGGTGTCCCTGCGGCTGCGGCCCTCGGGGGACAAGCCGTTCGGCGCGCTCGTCGAGGAGGCGGCCGCCACCGCCCGCGAGGCGTTCGCCCACCAGGACTTCCCGTACGGCGAACTCGTCCGCGAGGCCGGGGAGCCCACGCCCGGCCGCAACCCCCTCTTCGACACCCTGCTCGCGCTCCAGGCGAGCGCCCTGCAGGCCGCCGACTTCCTCGGGGAGCGCGTCTTGCTGAGGCCCCGGCACACCGGACAGGGCATGGCCGACCTGAACATGCAGGTTTTCGAGGAGCAGGACGACCTGCACATCGAGTGGGAGTACTCGACGGAGCTCTTCGACCGTGCCACGGTCGCCGCGTTCCGCGACACCCTCCTCGGCATCCTCGACCGGGCGCTCGCGCACCCGGACACGACGGTCGCCGCGCTGGGACGGCCGGCCGGCCCCGGCGCCACCGACACCACGGCCGCGCCGGAACTTCCCGGCATCGCTTTCGACTTCTGATCCACACGCCGAGGAGCACCACCTTTCATGAGTTCTCATCTGACCGTCGGGCAGCGAAAGATCGCCGCCTCGCAGCGGCCCGCCTCGGCGGCGTTCTGGGCCGGCTTCCTCGACGGGTCCCGCGCCACCGGGTTCCCGGCCGACCGCCCCGCCGCCGCCCGTACCGGACGCACCCGCCCGGCCGCGGTGCTCGACCTCGATCCCGCTCTGGCCGAGCGGCTGACCGCCGTCAGCCGTGGCGACGACACCACGCTCCACACGCTGTTCACCGCGGCCGCGATCGCGCTGCTGAACGCGTACACCGGTGAGCGCGACCTGACGGTCGGCCAGCCTCCGACCGGGCCCCAGCCGCTGGCCCGGGTCCTTCCGACCCGCCTCGAACTGCTGGCCGAGGACACCCTCAAGACCCTCCTGGGCCGACTGCGCCAGGCCACCCTGGACGTGCTCGCCCACCAGGACTACCCGGTCGAGCTGACCGGCGCCGAGGTCGAGGTGGCCGTAGCGCTGGAGGGCCTGCACGCCGCGGAGGCGGTCGACGCGGTCGCCACCGACGTGCTGTTCCACGTACGGCGCACCGAGGCCGGTTTCGCCATCGAGGTACGGACCGAGGCGGAACGGTTCTCCCCGCAGAACGCCGGCCGCCTCGCCGCCCACTACGCCCGGCTGCTCACCGCCGCCCTGGCAGCGCCCGACACCGCGCTCTCGGCGCTGGACCTGAGCACCGAGGCGGATGCGGCCGTGGTCGCCGCGGCCAACGACACCACCGTGGCGTTCCCCGGCGACGTGACCCTCCCGGAGCTCTTCGCCCGCACGGTGGCGGCGACCCCCGACGCCGTCGCCGTCGTGTCCGGCGAGGTCTCCCTCACTTTCGCCGAGCTCGACCGCGCCACCACACGGCTGGCCCGCACGCTCCGGGAGCAGGGCGTGGGCCGCGAGGCCGTCGTCGGTGTCCTCGCCGAGCGGTCGGTCGAGATGCTCGTCGCCATCCTCGCCGTCCTGAAGGCCGGAGCCGCCTACCTGCCCCTCGACGTCTCCCTGCCGGCCGCGCGCATGACGTACATGCTCGAGGACAGCAAGGCGGCGATCGTCCTGGCGCAGCGCGATCGCGCCGGCCTGGTGCCGTCCTCCGTCACCGTGCTGGAGCTGTCCGCGGACACCTCCGAGGACGCCGGCGAGCCCCTGGCGGCGGGGTCCGCGACCGACGCCGCGTACGTCATCTACACCTCCGGCTCCACGGGCGCCCCCAAGGGCGTGGTGGTGGAACACCGCAGCGTCGTCAACCGGCTCCACTGGATGCAGCGCGCGTACGCGATCGGCGCGGCGGACACGATCCTGCAGAAGACGCCCGTCTCCTTCGACGTCTCGGTGTGGGAACTGTTCTGGTGGCACATCGAGGGCGCCCGCGTCGCCCTGCTGGCACCGGGCGGCGAGCGCGAGCCGGAGGCCATCGTGGCCGCCGTCGAGCGCCACCGGGTGACCACCCTGCACTTCGTGCCGACGATGCTCGGCGCGTTCCTCGACTACGTGGCGGCCACCGGAGCGCAGGGACGCCTCTCCTCGCTGCGCCGGGTCTTCGCCAGCGGCGAGGCCCTGGGCGTGCACCACGTGCGCCGCTTCGCCGAACTGCTGCGCCACGCCGAGCTGGTGAACCTCTACGGGCCCACCGAGGCGACCGTGGACGTCAGCCACCACCGCACCTCGGCCGACGACACCGTGGTGCCGATCGGTCTGCCCATCGACAACATCCGGCTCCACGTGCTCGACGGGCAGCGCCGCGAGCGGCCGGTGGGCTTGCCGGGCGAGCTGTACATCGCCGGCGACGGCCTGGCCCGCGGCTATCTCCACCGCGCGGAACTCACCGCGGAGCGGTTCGTGGAGAACCCCTTCGAGGGCGAGTCCCGCGCCTACCGCACCGGTGACCTCGTCCGGCGCCTCCCGGACGGATCCCTGGAGTACCTGGGCCGCAACGACTCCCAGGTCAAGCTCCGCGGCTACCGCATCGAGCCGGGCGAGATCGAGCGCCGCCTCCTCGACCACGAGGGCGTCGGCGACGCGGTGGTCGTGGTGCGCACCGGCTCGGACGGGCACCAGCGGCTGGTCGGCTACGCCGTGGCCGCCGAGACCACCGAGGACCGGCCGACGGAGCAGCAGCTGCGCGTCCACCTCGCGGGGACGCTGCCCGAGTACATGGTCCCGGCCCGCGTCGTCCTGCTGGACGCCTTCCCGCTGTCCCCGAACGGCAAGCTCGACCGGGGCGCCCTGCCGGAGCCCGCCACCGAGGCCGCAGGCCACGTGGAGCCCCGTACCGAGAGCGAGAGGGCGCTGGCGGGCCTGATCGCCGGGGTGCTCGGCCGCGACCGGATCGGCGTGCACGACAGCTTCTTCGCGCTCGGCGGCACCTCCATCCACTTCGTCACCGTGCTGGCCAAGGCGCGGGGGCTCGGCCTGGCCTTCACCTTCCAGCAGCTCTTCGCCAACCCCACCGTCGCCGCCCTGGCGGCCGTACTGGACGAAGGCGGCACCCGGGAGGAACTGCGCCACGAGTTCGCCCCGTTCGAGCTCATCAGCGAGGAGGAGCGGGGCCGTCTGCCGGAGGACGTCGAGGACGCCTACCCGATGTCGATGCTCTCGGCGGGCACCATCTTCCAGAGCGAGATGACCCGCGGCAGCTCCCAGTACCACGACATCATCGGCTACCTGATCAACAGTGGTTTCAACGCCGGGGCCTTCACCGAGGCCGTACGGATCCTGGTCGACCACAACCCGATCTTCCGTACGAGCTACCGGCTGAGCGGCTTCCGCGACTACCTGCAGCTCGTCCACAAGTCCGTGGACCCGCCTCCGGTGTTCATCGCCGACGTCCGCCACCTCGACGAGGCGGCCCAAGAGGTCTGGTACGAGGAGTGGGAGCGCGAGGAGAAGGCCCACGCCTTCGACTGGGAGTACCCCGGCCTCATCCGGCTGCACGTCCACGTCCTGCGCGACGACCTGTACCGCTACAGCATCAGCCAGCACAACTCGGCCCTGGACGGCTGGAGCATCAACCTGGTGCACACCAAGCTGTTCGAGATCTACCACGCCCTGTGCACCGACGGCGTGTTCACCGGTGAGCCGGTCCCCAACCACCTGCGCAACTTCATCGGCCTGGAACAGCAGTCGATCAACTCGCCGGAGGACCGCCAGTACTGGCTCGACCGTCTGGAGGACCGGCCGCAGACGATCATCCCGCGGCTGCGTCCGCGGGACGAGGAAGCGGCCTTCCACGTCATCCTGCAGGACGTGCCGCTCCCGCGCGGGCTCTCCGACCGGATCGTGGCACTGGCCGGACGCCTCGGCGTCCCGGTGAAGACCGTGCTGCTCGCCGCCCACATGAAGGTGCACGCCGTGGTCACCGGCGAGCGGGACGTCATGACCGGCTACGAGCACAGCGGCCGCCCGGAAGTCGCGGACGCGGAGAAGGCGTGCGGCCTCTTCCTCAACTCGGTGCCGCTGCGGGTGGAAATCGCCGACGGCAGCTGGGAGGGACTGATCCGGCAGATCTACGACGCCGAGACCTCGTTCCTGCCGCACCGCCGCTACCCGATGGCCAAGATGAAGCAGGACCTGCAGACCCAGGTGCCGCTCTTCGAGACCGTCTTCAACTTCACGCACTTCTACTCGCTGAAGAAGCTGCGCGAACTGCCCGAGTTCTCGCTGCTGGACGTCCGCGCCGTGGCCATCACGGAGTTCCCCTTCCGCTCGGAGTTCTCCCGGCACTTCTACACCGACGAGGTGCAGCTCAGCCTGCATTACCACACCGACGCGTTCGACAACGATCACATCGTGCGCATCGGCGGCTACTTCATCGCCGCGCTCGACCGGATGACCGCCGACCCGTCGGACTCCCACGCCACCCGGCCGCTGCTCGGTGACGAGGAACTGGCCTCGCTGGCGGAGTTCGGCTCCCGCCCGCAGCCGGCCGTGGCCGACGGCGGGGCCCTCGCGTCCGACGCGTCCGTCGTCGTCCTCGACCCGTCGGGCCTGCCCGCGGCGATCGGCGCCCCGGGCGACATCGCCCTGGTGCGCGAGGACGGCACCCGATCCGTCGTCGGCCGGGGCCGCTGGCTGCCCACCGGCGTACTGGAGCGGGCCGGTGACGGCGCCGACGAGCCGCAGGAGCCCGCGGTGGCGGTGGAGGCCGCCCCGGAGGCCGAGGGCGAACTGTCCTCGGCGGCGATGCGCGTGGCGGCGGTCTGGGGCGAGGTCCTCGGCATCGACCCCACGTCGATCAAGCTCACCGACGACTTCTTCGAGCTCGGCGGCAACTCGCTGGCGGCCATGCGTGCGGTGATGATGCTCAACGGCCTGGTGACGATCAAGGACGTGATGCGCAACTCGCGTCTGGGAGAGCAGGCCGAGCTGGCCGAGAAGCTCACCCAGGACGAGGGATCCGGTGTCCTGGTGCGGCTCACGCCCGCCGACGACCGGCCCTCCGCGACCCTCGTCTGCTTCCCCTACGGCGCCGGTCACGCAGTGCACTTCCGCCCGGTCGCCGACGCGATGCGGCGCAAGGACTCCTCCTTCGCCGTGCTGGGAGTCGAGCTGCCCGGCCACGACCCCAAGTCCGGTGCCGACGAGCTGATGCAGGTCGCCGACATCGCGGGCCTGGTGGTCGAGGAGCTGCTGCGCCAGGAGCGCGGCAAGATCGTCCTGTGGGGCCACTGCGTCGGGTCCGCGCTGGCCGTCGAGGTGGCGCGGCTGCTGACGGCTCGGAACGTCGAGGTGGAGCACCTGTTCATCGGCGCCAAGCTGCTGTACGACGCCGCCGCCCTGCACGAGTCCATCGACTACGTCTCCTCGATGACGTACGAGGACATCAAGCGCTGGCTCATCGTGGAGAGCGGCTTCACGGGCTTCGACGAGCTCGGAGCCTCCTACGCCGATCTGCTCGTGCGCACCTTCCGGCACGACTCGACCAGCGCCAACGCGTACTACCTGAACACGTACGGGGACGGCGGGACGACCGCCGCGCAGCCGGTGACCGTACCGACGACGGCCGTGTACGCGGCCGACGACCCGGTCACCACCGGTTTCGCGGAGCGCTACCGGGACTGGGCGCCCTTCACCGGCGTTCCGCGCCTCATGGAGATGCCCGGCGGCGGCCACTACTTCACGCGCACCCGGCCGGCCAAGGTCGTCGAGATCGTCCTCGACACCCTCGCCGCTTCCGCCGAGCCGCAGGGTGAGGGGCGATGACGACGGCCGACGCACCGGCGGCCGCGCCGGTGGACCTTTCCCTGGACCTCTCCTCCCCGGCGAACTTCGTTCCGGAACCGCCCTACCGGGTCTGGGCCGCGATGCGGGACCTGCCGCAACTCCCGTGGCAGGACCGGCCGGACGCGCCCGGCTTCTACTCGGTGACCCGGCACGACCACACCCGGACCGTCCTGCGCGACGTGGCGACCTACAGCTCCGAGTGGGGCATGACGCTGGACAGTACGCTCGGCGTCCGCGACCCCGCGGCGGGGCTGATGATCGAGCTGACCGACAAGCCGCGCCACGCACGGCTGCGCAAGCTGGTCACCGGGGCGATCACCCCGCAGTTCGTCCATTCGCTCACCCCGGTCATCGAGGAGCACGCCCGGCGGCTGGCCGAAGCGGCCGTACGGCAGGGCGAGGTCGACGCGGTCGGAGCGCTGACCGCCCCGATGCCGCGGCTCGCCATCGGTTCCATCCTCGGCATCCCCGAGGAGGACCGCGAGGCGGTCGCCTCGATGGCCAGCCGGGCCATCACCGGTACCGAGGCGGCGGGCGCCGCGGCGCCCACCCTGGCCGAGCGCCGCCGCTTCAGCGAGACCGGCAACAACGACCTCCTCATGTACTTCGTGGAGATCATCGAGGGGGAGCCGCACCGGCTGGACCCGAACGGCATGGTCCGGCGCCTGATGGACATCGAGATGGACGGCGAGCGCCTGAGCTCGGACGAGGTGCTGCTCAACTGCCTCAACCTGGCCATCGGCGGCTACGAGACCACGAAGAACGCCGTGGCGGCGGGCCTGCTCCGGCTCGCCACCACGCCGGGCGCCTGGCAGTGGCTGCGCGAGGACCACGGGCGGATCCCCGCGATGATCGAGGAGATGCTCCGCTTCGACACCCCCGCCATGCACCTCATCCGCACGGTGACCCGGCCGGCCGTGCTCGGCGGAACGGAGCTGAAGGAAGGGGACACGGTCTGCGTCTGGCTCTCGGCGGCCAACCGCGATCCGGAGGTGTTCGAGGCGCCCGAGGAGTTCCGCCTCGACCGCACCCCCAACAACCACCTGTCCTTCACCATCGGACCGCACTTCTGCCTGGGCGCCGTACTGGCCCGTCTGGAGATGCGCTCGCTCTTCACCGAACTGCTCACGCGCGTGGAGTCGGTGGAGGCCCTGTCCGGTCTGATCCGCCGGCCGTCGAACTTCATCTCCGGAATAGACCGGTTCGACATCCGCCTGCGTCCGGCCTGAGCCCACGCCCCCGAGCCCGACGCCCCGGAGCGGTCGCTCCGGGGCGTCGGGGTCCCCGCGCCCACCCATAGAGAGAAGAGCCAATGCAGATGGAACTCCCCGCCGGCCGGGTGATCATGGTCGGCTTCGGCAAGCTGCTGCTGAACCAGATGGAGCAGTTCCTGCCGGAGAACAGCGTGGTGGTGGTCGAGGACCCCGACATCATCCGCAAGCGCGACGTCCACGAGGCCGCGGCCACCCTGCGCTGCGTCGGCTCCGTCGTCGCGGCCCCGTACCACCAGGACCTCGCGCTCGCCGAAGCCGTCGAGGAGCACCTGGCGGGAGAGCCCGTCGCACTCGTCATCGCCGGCCTGGAGTACGGCGTCCACGGCGCGGCCGTCCTCGCCGAGCGCTGGGGGAGGCCCGGCGCCGGCGCCAAGGCCGCCGCCGCGCTCACGGACAAGCTGGAGCTCCGTGCCGCCGCACGGGCCGGGGGGCTGCGCAACCCCGAATGGACCGAGGTGCACGGGCCCGCGGACGCCGAGGAGTTCGCCGCCGGCGGGCCCGTCGTCCTCAAGCCCGCGAACCGGCACGCCTCGCTGGGCGTCCAGCTGCTGGAGCCGGGCGACGACATCGCCGCCGCCTGGGAGCTCACCGTCGCCGCCCGCGACGACATCATGCTGCCCGACCGGGAGCTCGCCTGGCGCTACATGGCCGAACGCCGTCTGTACGGCCACGAGTACAGCGTCGAGGCCCTGGTGCGCGGCGGCCGGATCGTGTTCCTGAACGTCACCGACAAGCTCACCGCCGGCGGCCGCTACCCGGTGGAGCTGGGCCACGTCGTGCCGGCCGCCCTTCCGGAGGACGTACGGCGCGGCTTCGAGGAAGCGATGACGCTCTTCGTCGCGGCCATTGGGTACGACACCGGCATCCTGCACGCCGAATGGATGCTCGGCGAGGAGGGCCCGGTCCTCATCGAATGCGCGGGCCGGGTGCCCGGTGACTCGATCACCTTCCTGCTCGACGCGGCATACGGCGGCAACGTGATCCGCGCACTGGTGGAACTCCTGGCGGGCGGCAGCCCGAAGCTGCCCGGCAGCGCCCCGATGGGCGCGGCGATCCGCTTCCTGACCGCGCCCGCGGGCACGGTCAGGGAGGTGACGGGCATCGAGGAGGTACAGCAGCGCACCGGCGTGCTGCGCGCCGCCGTCACCGTGGGACCGGGCGACCACGTGGCCGAACTCCGCTCCTCCTGGGACAGGGTCGGCGAGATCATGGTGCTCGCCGCCGGGCCGGCCGAGGCCCGGACCGCGGCCGAGGAAGCCGCCGGGGCCGTCCGCATCACCGTGGACGCCGGGGCCGCGCTGTGACCGCGGGGCAGACGCAGGGCAGCCGTACGGGCGTCCTGCGCGAGAAGCTGCTCGGCCCGGCCGCCGTGAAGGGAGGCGTCGCCTTCCTCGCGATCGGGCTGATCGACGCCATCGGCACGGGCATGTACCTGGCGGGCTCGGCCCTGTTCTTCACCACCGTCGTGGGACTGAGCGTGGCCCAGGTGGGCATCGGCCTCTCGGTCGCCGGCGTCCTGGGACTCGCCGCCCAGCCGGTCATCGGATGGCTGGCGGACCGCTGGACCCCGCGCAAACTCCTGGTGATCCTCAACGTCTACCGGGCCTGCGGCTTCATCGCGTACGTCTTCGCCGACGACTTCCTCAGCTTCCTGCTCATCGCGGCCTTCCTCGGCGTCGGCGAGCAGGCGGTGTTCCCGATCTACCAGGCCCTCGCCGAGCAGATGGCGGGTGCCGACGGGCGCGTCGCGATGATGGCGCGCATGCGCGTCGTCTTCAACGTGGGCTTCACCCTCGGCGGCCTGCTCGCCAGCATCGCCATAGCGGTGGGCACCCGCGCGGCGTTCAGCGTGATCGTCCTGGGCAACGCGGCGTCGTTCATCGTCGCCGCACTGCTGCTGAGCAGGCTCCAGTTGCGCAACCCGCCCGCCCCGGCGGAGCAGAAGGCCAAGAAGTCGCCCCTGCGGCTGGTCGCCCTGCGCGATCTGCGCTACGTGGCGGTTTCCGGGGTCAACGGCGTGCTGGTCCTGCACATGGCACTGCTCGGCATCGGCGTGCCGTTGTGGGTGAGCGAGCACACCAGCGCGCCGAAGGCCCTGGTCGGACTGCTGCTGGTGGTCAACACGGTGCTCGCCGTCGTCTTCCAGGTCCGGGCCTCGGCCGGGACCGAGAACGTCGCCGGCAGCGTCCGGGCGATGCACAAGGCGGCGGTGGCCCTGGTGGGCTCCTGCGCCCTGTTCGCCCTGGCGGGCTTCGACCTGCCCGTCGTCGCCGTCGTCGCCGTGCTGGTCCTCGGGCTGGTCCTGCTGACCGCGGGCGAGCTCTACCAGTCCGCGGGAGGCTGGGGCCTGTCGTACGCACTGGCCCCGGACCGCTCGCGGGCCGAGTACCTGGCCACCTTCAACCTGGGGACGAGCGCCCAGTTCGTGCTCGGTCCCACCATCGTCACCATCGGTGTGATCGGCAACGGGACCACGGGCTGGGTGGTGCTCGGCGCCTTCTTCCTGCTCGCCGGCGCGCTCGTCGGTCCGCTCGCCAAGGCGGCCGAGAAGCGACCCGCGCTGCACGCCGACACGCAGCCGGACCCGGCCGCGACGGCCGCCGCCTGATCGCTTCAACCGCTGCCCGAAGCAACAGATGTGACGCCACATCAGTCATACGAGGAGTTGACCGGATCATGGCTGAGAGCAGGGCTCTGCGCCGACCGTTCCCCCGGCCGGGGGCGGCCATGCGCCTCGTGTGCCTGCCGCACGCGGGCGGTTCGCAGAGCCTGTACCAGGCCTGGGCGCAGCTGCTTCCGCCCGAGATCGAACTGATCGTCGCCTGCCCGCCGGGGCGGCTCGACCGGATCGACGACCCCTGGCCGGCCTCGATAGCGGACCTGGCAGCCGATTTCGCGACCGAACTGACTCCCTGGCTGGACCGCCCCTGGGTGGTGTTCGGCCACAGCATGGGAGCGCTGGTCGGCCATGAACTGGTCCTGCGCGTTCAGCGGATGGGGCTCCCCGCCCCGGCGAGGCTCTTCGCCTCGGCCTGCGCGGCTCCGAGCCTGCGCCGCGATCGAGGCCAGCACGTGATGACGGACGACGACCTGTGCGCCGAACTGGCCGGGCTCGGCGGTATCGATCCGGAGCTGCTCGAACTTCCCGAGTTGCGGGAGATGGTGCTGCCCGTCATCCGGGGCGACTACGAACTGCTGGCCGACTACCGGCCGCGCCGGGGCGACCTGCTCTCCTGCCCGGTCAGCGCGTTCGTCGGCGTCGAGGACGCCGAGCTGTCCCGGGAAGGGGCGGTCCGGTGGGGCGAGTGGACCTCCGGACCGAGCGAGGTGGTGGAGTTCGCAGGTGGTCATTTCTACCTCTCCGAGCAGCCGGAACGGGTGATCGGAGAACTGCTCGACAGGCTTCCCGTCGCCGGAGTCCGCAGGAGTTCCGTGACGTGAGCCCCGCGTCGAAGGCTTGATCTTCGGCGGCCATGTCCGGAAGGCCACCGTGCACATGTCCTGGGTGAACGGCCGGTCCGACCCAGGTGGCGCACGGTGGCCTGGTCCCCGTATCCCGACTGCTCCACAGGCTTCAGCGGCCGGAGCGGACGGTCCAGTGCCGGCGACTCAGCCGGCCTTCCTGCGCGCCGACAGTCCTCTCATCAGGCGGGCGGCGCCGGCCGCATAGGCGATGCCGAAGAGGAGGGAGGCGAGGAAGGCCAGATGCCGGGAGAACCCGTCGATGAGCGGGAAGATCTGCCAGTGGGTCAGGTAGATGTACAGGGAGCTGGTCGCGAGGAGGCCGGCCAGTTGGTTGAGGCGCTCGCGGCTGGGGAGGCTGGGCACCCAGACCAGCAGCGCGAATCCGGCGATGATGATCACCTCGCGTCCCGGGTCGCCGGGAAAGAAGCCCGGTACGGTGGCCAGGGCCGCGGCGGTGACCAGGAGGCGCTGCCGCACGGTGGTGGCCTTCGCCGCCGCCCAGCCGAGCGTGAACAGCCAGAAGACCGTGATGGCGTCGGGTATTTGCTCGCGGTCCGGCAGGCCGACGAGGTCGTAGCGGGTGAGCAGTCCCAGACCGGTGAGAGCCAGGGGCAGGGCGTACGGGAAGCGGCGTTCCCACCGGTCCACCGCGGGCAGGCCCAGGAGGCCGACGGCGGCGATCAGGATGTAGACGAGAGCCTCGATGAACCAGAAGTGCATCCCGGTCTCGCGGCCGGCGGGGCCCATGACGCTGTCGAGCAGGAAGAGATTGGCGAGCGTGTAGTCGTCGTTGAGCAGCAGGATCAGCCCGATCCAGGCCGTGCTCGGCAGCGCGACGCGGGCGATGCTGGTCCAGCCCTGGCGTATGCGTACGCGCCGTTCGGCAGTGGTGAGGTGGAAGCGGGCGAAGTTGTACCCGGCGACCGCGAGCAGGATGTGTGCCCCGCCCTTGATGCCGAACACCTGGATGTGCGAGCCGACGATGCAGAAGATCGCCAGGGCGCGGAGCGCGACACTCGTCTCCAAGGTCCGCCTGCGGGAGGGTTCCGCCTGCTCGGGCGGCCTGAGATTCCGGATCGGTGTCGTGTGCCAGTCGGCCGGCAGGTGGCCGATCCGCTCTTCGAGCTGGATCGACATCTCGACGTACGAGAGCGAATCGCCGCCGAGGCTGACGAAGGAGCTGTCGTCCGTCACGTCGGTCGTGTCGAGGACCCGCGCATAGAGCAGGCGCAGGCTTTCGGGGGCGCTGTCCGGGGCGCTGTCCGGGGTGGGCTCGGGGCCGGCCGCGGGATCAGGCGCCTGGTGGCTCAGTTCGCGCACCGCCCGGTAGTCGGGCTTGCCGGTGGGCAGGCGGGGGAGGTCGGCCAGGATGCGGACCCGGACCGCACGGCCCGGCAGACCGCAGTCGTTGGCCACGAGTCCGGCTATCCGGCGGGCTTCGGAGTCGTGGGCGCCGACGGCCACGACACGGAGGGTCTCGTCGTCACCCGTACACAGGGCGGTGACGCCGTGTCGGGCGAGCATCCCCTCGACCTGCCCGGGGTCGATGCGCAGGCCGAGGATCTTCGCGAACCGGCTGCTCCGGCCGACGATCTCGTACAGCCCCTCGGGGGTGCGGCGCGCGATGTCACCGGTGTGGAGTTCGTCCACGGTCCGGCCCAGCGCGAGGTCCTCGGGGGCACGGGCGTAGCCGAGCATGACGTTGGGGCCCGAGTAGACCAGCTCGCCGGTGTTCTCGTCGGCGGGGCCGGGAAGCGGCTGAAGGCGGAAGGAGCCGCCGGGGATGGGGATTCCGGCGGCCGTGGGGTGGGTTTCGGCGAGGTGCGGGGGCAGGTAGGCCATGCGGGCGGTCGCCTCGGTCTGGCCGTACATGACGAAGAGCTGCCAGCCGGCGGCGCGGCCGAGCGCGGCGTACCGCTCGACCTGATTGGGGGTGAGCCGGCCGCCGGCCTGGGTGACGTAGCGCAGGTGGGGCAGTTCCATGGCGGCGAAGCCGACCCGGTCGAGGAGGTCGAAGGTGTACGGGACCCCGGCGAAGGTCGTGCCGCGGCCGGTACGGAACAGCTCCCAGAAGCAGGCGTCGGCCACCGACAGGTCGGTGAGGATCAGTCCGGCGCCGCGCAGCAGGTGGCTGTGGACGACGGACAGGCCGTAGCAGTAGTGCAGGGGCAGGGTGGTGGCCGCGCGGTCGGTGTCCCGGATGTCCAGGTACTGCGCGATGGACTCCGCGTTGGCCTGGAGGTTCTCGTGCGAGAGCCGGACGAGCTTGGGCGATCCGGTTGAGCCGGAGGTGCTCAGCAGCAGGGCGAGGTCCGGGTGCAGCTCGTGCGCCGAGACTTCGCGTCGCTCGTCGAGCAGCCATTCCCCGCCCTCGGGATGGGCCACGACGTCCGGGTCGTACGCGTCGATCAGGGCCTGGACGGCTTCGGGGTGGTCGCCCGGCACGAGGAGGACGGGGTGTCCGGCCGCGAGGGCGGCGAGGTGGACGACGAGGGCGTCGACGGTGTTGGCGCCGACCAGCAGGACCAGACGGCGTTCCCGGCCCAGGCGGCGGGCCATCGCGTCCACGCGCACGGCCAACTCGGCATAGCTGACCGGGCCGTCGGCCGTGATGACGGCGGTCCGGTGGCCGTGGGCGGCGAGGCCGAGGGCGAACGGGACCGACTTGGTGCCTGCGAACAGGTCGGGAAGGACTGTCACGGGCGTATCTTAGGAAAGCCTTACCTCGCCCGATAGTCACAGGAAAGTCACAGATGGTTCATTGAAGATCCACAGGAAAATAGACGGTAGGGTCGGCTCCGCCGATGTCGCGGTGTGGTCGAATTGTTGTGTGCGTCACTCTTGACCTTTAGGTTAGCTTTACCTTACTTATGGGGCGTTACCCATTTCTCCGCTGCCCTTGCAGGAAGGCTTTCCATGCGACGCCCCTTGGTCCGACGCTTGACCGCGCTCTTCGCGGCGGCACTTCTCCTCCCCGCCGTCGCAGGCTGCGGCGTCGACGAGGACGACGCGGGGCTCGTGATCTACTCGGGCCGAAACGAGAAGCTGGTCAAGCCGCTCCTCGACGAGCTGGAGAAGGCCGTCGGCACCACGGTCGCCGTCCGCTACGGCGAGAGCGCCGAACTCGCCGCCCAGATTCAGGAAGAGGGCGGCAAGACCAAGGCCGGGCTGTTCTTCTCCCAGGACGCCGGCGCCCTCGGGGCCCTGTCCACCAAGGGCATGCTGGAGAAGCTTCCGCAGGCGTCCCTCGACCAGGTGGACCCCGGATTCCGAGGCGGCGCCGGCGACTGGGTGGGCACCTCCGGGCGCGTCCGCGTCCTCGCGTACCACCCGGGACAGGTCTCCAAGGTCCCGGACACCGTCCACGATCTGGTCAAGCCGGAGTGGAAGGGGAAGGTCGGCTACGTCCCGACCAACGCCTCCTTCCAGGCGTTCGTCACCGGCATGCGCGTCCTGGAGGGCGACGATGCCACCCGCACCTGGCTGAAGGGCCTGAAGGCCAACGAGCCGAAGGTGTACGAGAACAACCTCAAGGTGCTGGAGGCGGTCGGCAAGGGCGAGGTCCCGCTCGGCCTGGTCAACCACTACTACTGGTACGAACAGGTCGCCGAGAAGGGCGAGGCCAAGGTCAAGGCGAAGATCCACTTCCTCCCCGGTGGTGACCCGGGCGGCCTCGTCAACACCGCCGGAGTCGGCATCGTCAAGGGCAGCGACCAGGCGCCGGCCGCGCAGAAGGCCGTTGACTTCCTGCTCTCGGAGAAGGCCCAGAAGTACTTCGCCGAGGACACCAAGGAATACCCGCTGGCCGCAGGTGTGACCAGCACGGTCAAGGGCCTGCCGCCGCTGGCTTCCCTGGACTCCCCGAAGATCGACCTCGGGAAGCTGGAATCGCTTCAGGAGACCCTGAAGATGCTCCAGGAAGCCGGGATGGTCTGACCCCTCATGCCCACCACGGATCCCGTCACGCCGACGGATCCCGCCACTGCCAACCGCCCGGCCGGCGCCGCCACGCCGACCGGGCGGTCGCGTGCCGGGCGTCGGCCGCCAGCCGTCCTCCTCGTTCCCGCGAGCCTCGCCGCCGTGTTCGCGCTGCTGCCCCTCGGCTACCTCGCCGTCCGGTCCCTGGAGCGCGGCCCCGCCTTCGCCTGGGACGTCATCGCCGACGAACGCACCGCCCAACTGCTCGGCCGTAGCCTCGGACTGGCCGCAGTGGTCGTCTCGGCCTGCCTGATCCTCGGTGTCTCGCTGGCCTGGCTGACCGTGCGCACCGACCTGCCCGGAGCCCGGATCTGGTCGGTGCTCGTGACCCTGCCGCTGGCCGTGCCCAGCTACGTCGCCGCGTTCGCCTGGCTGTCCGCCTTCCCGGAGATGGCCGGCTTCTCCGGCGCGGCCCTCGCGCTGACGCTGGTGAGCTTCCCGTACGTCTACCTGCCCGTCACCGCCGCACTGCGCGGCACCGACCCGGCGCAGGAGGAGGTCGCCCGCTCGCTCGGCCACGGACCGCTGAAGACCTTCCTGCGGGTGACGCTGCCGCAGCTGCGGCCCGCGGCCGCCGGGGGAGCCGTACTCGTCGCGCTGTACGTGTTCTCCGACTTCGGCGCCGTGTCCCTCATGCGGTACGACACCTTCACCCGCGGCATCTACACCTCCTACCGGGCCAGCTTCGACCGCACCCCGGCCGCCGCGCTGAGCGTCGTCCTCGTGGTGATGACGATCCTGCTGGTCGCCGCCGAGGCGCGGACCAGGGGCCGGGCCGGCCATGCGAGGACGGGCGGCGGCACCGCGCGCCCCGCCGTCCCCGCGCCGTTGGGCCGTTGGCGGGTGCCCGCCCTGGCCTGGTGCTCGGCGGTCACCGGCGTCGCCGTCCTCACCCCGCTGGGCACGCTCGGGTACTGGCTCGCCGTCGGCAACTCCGCGACCTGGGACCCGGCCACGCTGCTCGACACCGCAGGCACCACCCTCGGTGTCGCCGCGGCGGGCGCGGCCCTCACCACCCTGCTCGCCCTGCCGGTCGGCGTCATCGCCGCGCGGTACCGCGGCCGGACGGCCCAGCTGCTGGAGCAGTCGGCCTATGCCGGGCACGCGCTCCCTGGCATCACCGTGGCCCTGTCCCTGGTGTTCTTCGCGGTCCGCTACGCCGAACCGATCTACCAGGAGCTCCCGCTGCTGGTCTGCGCGTACGCCGTGCTCTTCCTCCCCGTCGCCGTCGCCGGCACCCGCGCGGCCGTACTCCAGTCCCCGCCCGTCCTGGAGGACGTCGCCCGCTCCCTCGGCCGCTCCCCACTGCGCGTACTGCGCGAGGTGACCGTGCCACTGGCCGCCCCCGGGGTCTCTGCCGGAGCCGCGCTCACCTTCGTCGTGTGCATGAAGGAACTCCCCGCCACCCTCCTGCTGCGCCCCACCGGCATGGACACCCTCGCCACCCGCCTCTGGACGGAAACCGGCACGGGATCCTTCGCCGCCGCGGCTCCCTACGCCGCGGCGCTGATCCTGCTGGCCGCCATCCCGTCCTACCTCCTCGGAAGGCACCGCACATGACCGACCTGCAGATCACCGGACTGGCCAAGGCGTACGGCCCCGGTGCGGCACCGGTCCTCGACGGCCTCGACCTCACCGTCCCCGGCGGCGCGCTGACCGCCGTACTCGGCCCCTCCGGCTGCGGCAAGACCACGCTGCTGCGCATCATCGCGGGCTTTCTGCGCGCCGACGCGGGCACCGTCACCCTCGACGGACGCGCACTCAGCGGCCCCGGACTCCACCTTCCGCCCGAACGCCGCCGCATCGGCATCGTGCCCCAGGAAGGCGCGCTCTTCCCGCACCTCAGCGTGGCGCGCAACGTGGCCTTCGGCCTGACGGGCCTCGACCGGGCCGCCCGCCGACGCCGCACGCAGGAGATGCTCGAACTCGTCGGCCTCGCAGGCTACGGAGACCGCATGCCGCACGAGCTGTCCGGCGGCCAGCAGCAGCGCATCGCCCTGGCCCGGGCCCTGGCACCGGAACCCGCCCTGGTCCTCCTCGACGAGCCGTTCAACGCCCTCGACGCCGCCCTGCGCACCGGCGTACGGGCCGACGTACGCGCGGCCCTGCGCGCCACCGGAGCCACGGCCCTGCTCGTCACCCACGACCAGCAGGAAGCCCTCTCCACAGCCGACCTCGTCGCCGTCGTCCGGGACGGCCGCGTGGCCCAGTGCGACACGCCGCACCAGGTGTACAGCCGTCCCGCCGACCCCTGGGTCGCCGCCTTCGTCGGTGACGCGGTACTCGTCACCGGCACTGCGGACCAGGACACGGCGGCCACAGCACTCGGCCGCATCCCGCTCACGAACCCGCCCGGCCGGGTCCGCGAGGGCGTGGTGCTCCTCCGGCCCGAGCAGCTCCGACTGACCGACCCGGATGCGGGCGGAGCCAGTGGCACGGTGACCGACGTTCGCTTCTACGGCCACGACGCGATGGTCACCGTGGCCGTGGACGGCATCGACGAGCCCATCGACGTCCGAGTCCCCACTCCCTCCGCCGCCCGCCCCGGTGAGCGCACGGGCATCGAGGTGATGGGGGAAGCGACCCTGCACTCCACGCTCTGACCCCGCGGGCCGCGAGCGGTTGCGGCAGGCCCGGGGCGGCGCCGTCCGGTGTGCTCCCGCGCCGGACGGTACGACGCCGGCCTGCCGAAGTCCGAACGCCGCTGGCGAGGTCGATGTCGGGAAGGCGGCCCGAGATGAGCAGGCTGAACTCCGCCGCTTCGGCTGGTACGTTGCCGCGCGGGGCGCGACCTGGGATCGCAGTCGAAAAGCCGAACATGTGATGATCGCCGTCGTGACGATGAACGGGGAACGGACCACCACATCCTCATTGTCGACGCCGCCGAGGGTGTCCTTTCCGAGGATGATGCCGCTCGCGAGGAGTTTTTCAGAACCCTACGGCGCGCCGGCCGGCGGTGGTCCTCCACCAAAAGACCCGAGGGCATCACGCTCAGCAAACTCGTCGTGGTCCTGTCATGCGACAAGGGGTCCGCAGCCGGCCTCGCCGCACAGCTTGAATCACTCGAGGCCCGATCACACTCCTAACCGACAACCGCACACCCGGGCCGCCGGCTACAGCCAGTCGCGCTTCTTGAAGATGACGTAGAGGCTGACGCAGACGACCGCCATCAGCAGGATGGCGAAGGGGTAGCCCGCTGCCCACTGGAGTTCCGGCATGGTCTCGAAGTTCATTCCGTAGATGGTTCCCACGAGTGTGGGTGCGAAGAGGATGGCCGCCCATGAGGAGATCTTCTTGAAGTCGTCACCCTCACACCGCTGACCTGCGGAAATAGCCCGGAGGTGCGCTCTGATCTGCGGCAATCCGCCTTTCTGGCTCTTTCGCCGCATTGCCTATTTGTGCGGCCGATCCTCCCCAGCCGCTCCCCGACACGGCTTCATTCTCCCCAGATTCTCTCCAGCAGAGAGTCCCTCCGAAGGTGGTTCACCGCTGGCCGGCGGGGCGCCGCGGGCCGCAGGGAGCGCTACGGAGCGTTCACGTACGTCGTCCGCTGCGGCTAGGGGGTTGAAGTCGCGGACGGCTTCCACCTTTGGCGAGCATCGATACGATGGGCTACCCCACGTCAACTCAGTGCGCTCTTGCCAAGCCATCGAGTCCGTCGGCCCAACCCTGTCCGACTGCTCGGAGTTTCCACACCGGCCGATGGTCGGCGGACCTGTGCCGGTACAACTCCGCGACGACCATCGCGCGGATGGCCGGGTCGGTGGGTCGGTGGGTGGAAGGTCCAGGATGCAGTGGCGCATCCCATGGACAGCTCTGCGTGGGTGAGCGAGCCGCATGTCAGTCCGGTGTCGACGTCCATGTTGATCGCGATCGTCCTCGCGGAGGAAGCGGGGTGCGGGCGGTGACATGGCGGCCGGCGCCCTTCTCCGGACCAGGGAGTCCGGAGCCGGTGGGCAGCCGGAGCCGCCGCCGGCAATGGCTGCCCCTGGCCCCATGGCCCGTCTGGTCTGCCTTCTCCCACCGGCCACAAGACTGGTGGGACATCGACTTCTACGTACGAAGTGCCGGAAGCCGAACCTGTGTTCACGCTTGCTAGAGTGCAAATGTTGAACGCTCTGTTGAGCAACTGAGCAACTGAACAACTGAGCAGTTGAGCGGTCATTGGGGTACGGGGGCGGATGCGTGGCGACAGATCCCAACTTGCTGGTGAACAACCAGCACTTGACCAAGCTGGCCGACGACCTCGATGAAATGCAGCGCTATCTGGACCGGCAGGTCAAGCGTATGGACGCGGTCGTCGACACGATCGAAGCCCGCTGGCAGGGGCCCGCGGCCAAGGCCTACCGACGGCGGCATAGTGATGCCGCCAAGGAAGCGGTACGCATCCGTGAGCTCATGAAACTGCTCGAAGCGGCCGTTCGCATGAGCCGAGACGGTTTCACCGAGCAGGAGCTCGACACGCTGTCCGCCTTCAGGCGCATCCAGATGTCCGTGGACGTGGACAGGGAGGCGGCCGGGCTTTCGACCCCCAACACCGGGAGCCCGCCCTCCGCGCCGCGCACGAGCCGCTTGCAGGATCTGTGACGAGGGGGACGCATGACTGACAGCGACGGCAGCATAACGGTCGACTTCGCCACTCTGCGGCTTCTCTCCGGCCAGCTGGAAGAGATCCTCAAGGAGCTCAACGAGAACGTCCAGACCATGCACGACCGCGTCGAGAAGGTCGTTCTCGCCTGGGAGGGCGAGGCCCGCGAGGCGTTCATCGACAAGCTGGACGAGTGGGATCGGTCCGCACGGGACCTTCAGGCGGCACAGGCGTGGCTTCACAGCATTGTGACGACCGGTCAGAGTAACTATGCGGCAGCACATGCCGCGGTGCTGCGCGGATGGGGAGCCGCCTGATGAGCTTGCCTCCTCCTCCGCCTCCCTTGAAGAACGGGGACATCGACGTCACCCCCAGTGCGCTGCACGCGCTCGCGGGCTACGTCGCCCATCTCCAGGACGGACTACACAAGGGGGCCAATCAGCTTCTCAACGAGCTCGGCCGATATCCGGACTGTGGGGGATATGGAACCGCCGCGTGGGAGTTCGCCACCGCTTACAAGAAGGTCGGCAACCGTTTCATCGAGGTGTGGGCCAAGTCGGTGGCGAGCGTCGGAGGCGCTGCCGTCGGCTTCGCCGTGACCGCGAACAACTACGCGACTGCGGACGCCGCCACGGACCCCTCGGGGGCCCCGGCCCAGACCCAGCCACCGCCGACCGTGATCGACACGCCGCCGAACTACGGGTCCGTGACGGACCTCAAGTGGGCGGACGTCGACCAGAGCCAGGACATCTTCCAGATGGCACTGGAAGCGGTGGAGGCCGGAGTCCTGGCGATCATCAGGCCCCTCCTGGAGGACGCCTACCGCATGGGCAAGGCGGCCGAGATCATGCCGTTGCCCGATTACCTGGGTCTGGACAACATGTCCATCGCCTGGGTTTACGCGAGCACGTCCGTCACCGCCACGGACGGAAACCTCAGCAGTGCTCTCCACAACTACACCGATCGGTCCAACGGCGAGTGGAACGCCGCGATGCGGCAATTCTGCAGCGCTGTCTGGGGTACGAGCGCGTGGGGCCAGAGTCGCGAGGGTTACGGGTGGAAACACGACTCCGCGCAGCCCGGTCAGGCCGGCAGCCACCCTGTCATGGACGTGATGGTCAAGACCTGTGACGTCATGAGTGACGCTCTGCGTGCCTGGGCGGTCGCCGCGGAGGATGTGCGGGACGACCTTCGCAGGCTCTACTACGAAGCCGTGCTGAAGGCCCTGCCGCACATCGACAGAAGCGACGGTCTGGACATGAAGGACGTCAGGAGCTTCGGCAAGGGACTCCTCAAGATGGGGAGGGGTTTGGCGGTCGGGTTCTCCCTCGAGGTGGACGAGGAGGCGATGAACGCGGCGGTCGAGGCGTACAACAACCGCGTGCGCCGACAGGTCGAGGAGCTCAACAAACTGCACGAAGCGCTGGATGAGGCATATCTCAGTGCTCCCACGTTCCGGGCCGAGTCGGCGCGGGCGGAGTCCTTCGGCGCCCGAACTCTGACCGATTTCAAGAACGATCCGCTGTACACGGTGGCCGGGGATGACGAAGGCAATCACAAATACCCGATCGACCTCGCGAACCAGGAGGGCATTCTCGGGTCCCATGTTGTGGACAAGCATGTGGGCAAGACGGATGAGCAACTGGAACAAAGGCTGAGGGACCAGCAGATCGTCAGGCCTTCCGGCATCCGGCCCGAGGCTGTTTCGGCGTTCGGGAGCCTTGCAGACGCGCAGCGGTATACTCAGGCGGCTCTGGACGAACCGAGTAATCAGAGGAAGATTGACAATTGGCTCGCGGGTAACCCTGGACCCAACTCGTCGCGCTCACTCCTCCTGACGACGAACGACGTCGTGGGAAGGTCGTGGGACCGGGGCGACACCGCCGCGCGTGACGTGACCAATGTGTGGGTCGTTCTGAGACCCAACCCGGGGAGCCACCCGCCGTTTGTCGTTCTCACTTCCATGCCCACCGACAAGACCCAGCACCCGTAGTGCGCACGTGGAGAACTGAGGTAAGCCCGTGACCCAGATTGACGCCACCTCGTGGAGCCGTTCCCTGCGGGCTCTTTTCGGGGAGGGCATGTTCGCGGTCGTGGGGGCGCGGCGGCGGGATGACTGGCGCCTGGACGCCCTGGACGTCATGCAGCTGCGGACGGACGATCCGCGTGGCTGGTCGAAGGTTGCCGCGACACCGGGAGGGGGCGACTATGGCACCGGCCCGGACAGCCCGTTCAGTGCTGTCACGCCAAGGGACTTCAGCACGGCCTTCCCTGTGTCCAGGAGGGGCGCCGAACAAATCCTGGTCACTCTCCAGGGCGAGTGGTTCCAAACAGAGGATATTCCGGATTTCGATGCGCGAGAGGCCGAGCTGACCTCGCACGCGAGAATGATCCTGGAAAGATTCGGAGAAGACGCGCTGTTTATCACCAATGCGGTGACGGCGCGAGGGAATCCCCATGCCGACATGTTCCGTCGCGAGGGTGCCTATGAGGGCTTCACCGGCCACGTAATGGATTGTGGTGTAATCGCTGTCTCCGCCACGGAAGTCGGTATCTTCTGGGGCTTCACCATCGACTGAGGATCTCCCGTGCGTACCCGTTCTGCCACCTATCCCGACCGCGCGACCGCACAGTGGTGTACCCAGCAGGTCGTCACGCGCAACGAGCAGGCCGTACATCGCTGGCTGGCTCAGAGCACACGACCGAGGCTCACCATCGAGGCGGCTTGGCCGTCCCGTGAGGAGCCCGTCGGGCGCGTGCTGCTGCAGGCGATGATGCTCGCCGGCCGCGAGCCCGTCGATGTGCGGGCCGCGCGGGTGACGCTGAGGCGTGAAGCGCTGAGTCCGCACGGCTTCGTCGTGCACGCCACTTACCCGATCTACCTCTGAAGGTGCCGCAGTGCCCATGAAGCCGCTTGAGTTCGACCGCCGGTACGGCGAACTCGACGTCGTCGTCGCAGCCTTCGTCGGACAGGAACCCGACAGTCCGGAAGCAGGCACAGCGCCTCCGGCTCTTCAGGCGTACCTCCGGCACACCTGGCACACTCGGCCCTGGGCGCTCTCCGTCGCCGAACAACAACTCCGGGAATACGCACGGAATCCACCGGGCCGCTTGCGACTGCGCCTCGGCGAGTTCTATTCGGTACCCGACATCGGGCTGTCCGAGTCCCGGACTCAAAGCTGGCTGTCCGAGATGGCCGACCACATCAAGCGCAGCATCGAGTCCGGCGATGTGCCTCCGCCGGTCGCGCCCCAGACCCACTGGGAGTGGCACGCCCGCTTCGGGGAGCTGGGACAGTTCCTCGGCGGTTGGTTCTCGCAGGACATGCCCGACGAGTTCGGCGACCACGATGCGGCGGTCCTCGACTACGGGGCAACGGTTGATCCCCAGCTGACCGCCCGGCTGGTCGGCGAGATCCACGAACTGCTGGCTCTGGGGCTGGAGGAGCACGACTACGCCGTCGGCGTCGCTGAACTCGGCATGGAGGTCGAACCGCCGGCCCCGTTCCCGGTCGAAGCCTGGCTCAGGACGGTGGCGGAGCATCTCCGGGCGGCCAGGCCCGACTACACGAACTGAACAGTCCCGTCCGGAGGGCTTTGCGGCCCGGCGGGGCAATGTTGGAGCCCGTTGCCATCGAAGTCCGGGAACTCCTGGGCCGCCAGCTCGATCACTGCTGTCGCTGGCCGGCGCTGGTGCGGTGCGAATCCTTCGGCGGTGGCGGCCAACTCCGGATTGGGGCGCGCCTTCCAGTCGGGCTCGTAGGAGGTGGCGGCTTCCCAGGGGCCGAAGCCATCGGCCAGGAGCCACAGGAAGTAGCACAGGTCGCGGGCGACGACTCCGATCCCTCCCCCGGACCCGAGGAACCGCCACTCGTTGTCGTTACCCTCCGCAACCGGGCGCAGCCGAAGGTGGCCGGCGGTGGGGGAGGGGCAGTCCCAAGGAGCGGGGGAGTCCCCGGCGCGGGCCGCTTTCTTGTGTTCGTGAGAGCTAAGTTGATCAACGGTTCCGATGTGCGGTCTACAGCCAGTCCCGCTTCTTGAAGATGACGTACAGGCTCACGCAGACCACTGCCATCAGCAGGATTGCGAAGGGGTAGCCCGCCGCCCACTGGAGTTCGGGCATCGTCTCGAAGTTCATGCCGTAGATGGTTCCCACGAGTGTGGGTGCAAAGAGGATGGCGGCCCACGAGGAGATCTTCTTGAAGTCGTCACCCATACGCCGCTGACCTGCGGAAACCGCCTGGATAGGCACTCTGGCCTGCGGCGACCCGTCTTTCCGGCCCTTTCGTCGTGCTGCCTGTTGATGCGGCCAATCCTCCCCAGCCGCTCCCGAACGGGGCTTCGTTCTCCCCAGATTCTCCCCAGCCACGTCTGCCGGGGAGGGCAGATCAGGGCTGGCCAGGAGTCTGATCCAGCTGTCGGGACGGGCTACACAACGCAGTGGAAGTGAGTCGGAGTTGCGGTGACTCTGGCTTTCGTGGGCGAAGCTTCCATGAACGAATCGGAACAGTCGTGGCCGCGCAAGGACGAGCGCACAGCGTCGCGCACGTTGTCGCCCTTGAGATCACCGTCCCGTGCCCGGGAAACGGGCTGGTCCGGCCGTTGTCTGTGCCACCGTTGAACCTGTCGATGACCGGCGGCACGAAGGGGGATGGCGTGCGACTGTCAAGGGAGGTCACCGGGTGGGCGTTCCTCGCCGATGTGGAGGGTGTCCGGCATGCCGGACTGGCCGTCGGTCTGGCCAGCATCAGCCCGTTCACCACTGGTGGCGGGGCGGGAGGCAGCCTGTTCACCCACGCGTACGCTCGGGGCCTCCCAGCGCTCCTCTCACTGGACGAATTGCCGTTCAGTCACCCTCTCGCCCCCCGGTGGTGTGTCACGCAGGACGAAGAAGGTGTGCTGTCCGTCCTCGGCCCTGATGGTGCGTACTTCGTGCACGACCTCGATCTGGAAAGGCCGCCAGGGTGGCGGGAGGCGGCGGAGGTCTCGGGCTCGGTCATGCTGGTCGTGTCCCACGTCCTGCCTGCCACAGATGATCCGCTCGGCGCGCTGGTCTTCGAAACGCGGAGCGGGAAGGTGTGCGCCGGTTCTGTGCGCTTCGGTGACCCTGCTTACGAGACGGACGCCAAGCCGACAGTCACCTTCGTCATCGACCCCGTCGGCGTGCTGATGGAGCTGGCGCAGTACGTGTGCGATCGGATCATGTCGCTGGACGAGGCGAAGCGACGGGCGCGCGAAGTAGAGGAGATGCGACAGGCCCTGGCGGAGCACGGTGCGATGCCCGCCGCGGCGATGGTGGATCTGCTGTTCCGGGACGAGTTCCTCGATCACCGCGGCCTGATGGAGTTCATGTACGTCTACTGGCGACTGGTCGCCGAGGTCGCCGACGCCTGCGCGATGGAGGCTGCCTGGCGGGTCGCGGCTTTCCAAACCGTCGAGGCGGGCGTCCACCTGGTGGCGGACCGGTGCGACCGCGCGGTGTTCGAGGAGTCCGAAACCTTGGCGGCTCGGCTGAGCGACGAACTGAGTGGCTCCCGCGACTTGGAAGCCGCGCTGCTGGCTGCCGCTCGGTTACGGATGGCGACCCGGGGACCGGAAGACTTGGCCGCCGACGCCTACGCTCGCGAGCCGCTGCTGACCACATGGTCCGCTCGGCTGACCGCGGACCTGTACCGCACGTGGTTCACCGAAGAGGAGCCCTTCCAGGTGGAGTCCCACCGGCTGGTGGCGGAAGCGGGACACCTGGTGGTGCGCGCGCTGGAGCTGGACGGTGGGCTGAAGAGGCCCCGGCTGCTGGCGGTACAGGCGCAGATTCTCGCGGACGAGGAGGGAGTTCACCGTGGTGCTGCCAGCGCTGCGCTGTCGGCATGGCGCAACTCGTCCGCTGCCGAGGAGCCGGACCTCGCGCTGTTCCTCCTCAGGATGGTGGACGGGGTGTCCCCGGAGACGACCGACGGGCTGCTCGCGGAGGTGTTTGGGACGCCACTGGCCGATTTCGTCGCCGCCCACGGCAGTACGGTGACCGGGAAGGTGATCAGCCAGGGTGTCAACCTGGCTCGAGAACGCGCCGACCGGCGGCTGCTGCGCACCGTGTTGGATTGGGCGGGGCAGCTCGACATCCCGCGGCCCTCTGCCCACCGCAGGCAGCTGATCGAGGCCCGGCTCCACGCCTTGCCCGGCGACCCGAGCGAGTGCCCGCGCCCCGACCAGGTGCTCCCGGTGTCGTTCCCGGAGTCCTGGACTCCGGCGCAGCGATCTACGGCTCTGCTGCATGCGGCTGCACACGCCCGAGACCGGCGGCAGCCAGCGCTGGGGCTCACCTTCCTGCGCCAGGCGGGCGACAACCGGAACGAAGAGGTCCGGCTGCTCACGGCCGATCTGTACTACCAGTCGGCGGAGGCAGGCGAGCCGGTCTCCAGCCCTGTCCCGTTCCCATGGGGCTACTACACGTACGCGGCGCTCGCCTACGCCTCGCTAGGCTTCGAGGAATTGGCGCGGGCGAGCCTGATGCCGTTTGTCCAGCAGCTGGGCAACCTCCACGGCGACGAACTCAGGAACGCGCTGTACGCGATCATCGTGGATGCGCCGAACTTCGACACGAGCGGCACGCCCGAACTCGGCGCGATACTGCGCGACCTCGTTCACTCGGCGGTCTGGCAGCTCACCGCGGAAAGCGAGATGCTGCCGATGGGGCTGATACTCGGTCTGCATCAGGCGGGCAAGGGTTCGGAGCTGGGCGCGTGGTGGCGCATTGAAGGCCCGCTCGTGCTGCCTGCGCACATCCAGCATTTCCTCGGGAAGCTGCGCGACTGGGAGGAGCCCTCCGCCGCCGGCGGCGCCTTGCCGAACCTGCTGAACGTGGTGGACGCCGGCCGCCATCGTCCTGGCGGCCACGACAACACGCAGATCGCCCGGAATCTACGGTGGCGCATCTCGTCGTTCATCGACGACGAGCTGCGTCGGCGTTCGGCACCGCTTATCGACGACCAGCGCATCTGGGCCAAGGTGCATGATCTGCTGGACGATCGAACGGTGCTGTTGACGTGGTTCCTGCCCGCGGCGGTGAGCGGCGCGGCCGTGCTGCTCGCGGTCACCAGGCAGGGCCGGGAGCTCGTGGTGCACCTCGGCGAGGGCGCGGAAGAGAACGGCGGCCGGCACCCGGATGCGGACCGGGTCGAGGCGATCCGGACGGAGATCGAACGCGACCCGCTGTTCGGCGACGTGACACCGGAGGGCAATCGGCTGCTGGAGTCGGTCGGCCTGCCGCTCGGCGGCAGCGAACTGTGGGACAACTGGCGCGCCCAGGGCAAGGACCGAATCCTGGCCTGGCCCCACGGCGCTCTGCACTACCTGCCCCTACCGCTGTGCCGAACGGGAGGCCGTCTGATCGCTGACGACTGGACGGTCACCACGATCGCCGGCCTCGAGGCCCTGGCACCCGTCCAAGTCGCTGCGCGTGAGTGCCGCACCGTTGTACTGGCCTCCGCTGCCGGGGGTACTCCCTTCGGTCTGCATGCGGAGCCGGCACTGGAGGAGCACGCGCGGAAGGTTGCCGAGGCGGTGGGCGCTGAAGCCCTCACCGGTCGTGCGGCCACTCGCGGCAGGCTGCGCGCGGAGATGTCCACGGCGGACATCGTCCACATCGCCGTGCACGGGACACTGGACGAGGACGCACCATGGATGCACTGCCTCTACCTCACGCCGGACGGCGACGACGATGGCCGCGTATTCGCCTACGACTTCCTGGATGTCGATCTACGCGGCGTTCGCCTTGTCACGCTCGCCGCTTGTGAGTCGGCGCTCGGTCGATTCGACCGCGGTGACAACATTCGCGGCATCCCTTCGGCGCTGATCACCGCAGGAGCGCATGCCGTCGTCGGGTGCCTGTGGCCCGTGCGCCCGGAGCCAGCCGCGTACTTCTACCACCACCTGCATCACGGAGTCGCGCGCGGCACGGACCCGGAGCAGGCCTTCCGCGGAGCCCAACTCGCCACGCGTGCCACGTATCCCCACTACCGTGACTGGGGAGCGTTCACCTATGTGCACGGCAGGACCAAGGGAGGCGCCGCATGACCGAGATCCGGCTGCACGACGTCGAACTCGTACCGGAGCGTACGCTTGGCAGCCCGGCGGACGACGGACCACTGCGCGGCAGGCTCACCTTCGGTTGGGACCTCCTGCCTGCCGACCACGCGGGTGCGCCGGCGGGCTGGCTGTCCTACCTCAGGGCCACACCCGACCGGGAGTTCCGTCACCTGCTGATGGTGTGCTCGTTCCGCCCCGAGACACCGGAGGGCAAAGGCGTATTCCGCCACGCCTCCCTGGGCATCGCACTGTCCACACCGGAGCGTGATGTACAGCCGGTCGCGCGCCTGATCGACCCGGGCGAGCGCACCCGTCCAGTCGCCGGCCTCGGGACGGGCGTGAGCTTCACGGTCACGACAGGCGTGCTGGATGTAGGGGTGGAGAAGCCGCCAGGAGCCGGACCGGCGAGGGAGGAGTGGATCGTGCGGGGCCACGGCGCTTCCCAGCCGAACCCGCAGTGGGAGTTCCGCCGGGTCAAGGGTTTCCCGCTGGTCGGTGATCACCCGGTGGCCGCGCTGGTGGAGCTCGTGCCCGACCGTATGAACACGGCCGAGGTACTGGTCGCGGCGGAGCTGGAGCACCGCAGCTGGGGCGTCCGCCGATACCGCGCACGGCTCGCGCCGACACCGCACACCATCGTGCTGGCGGAGTGACCCGGTCCTGGGGCGAGCCCGGGTGCTGATCACCGGCGAACCGCTGGAGGGCACCCTGGTCCCGCGCCTGGTCGACCTGATCCTCGACGGCGCGTGCGCCTGACCCGCGGTCGAGTGCGTCAACTCCTGCTGTGTGGAGGCTACTTCTGTGAATCTCGCGTGATTCGATCGTGGGAGATGCGCTGGCCGTGGTCCTGGGTCGGCGCGACGGCCCGGCACCCGAGCACGAGGCGGTAGCGAACGCAGTGCGGTCGGTGGTCGGGCAGCTTGCGGGCGACAAGCAGGCGCTGCTGGTCGTGGACGACTCGCACCTCCACGCAAGTCAGGGCGTTCTGCCCCCGCGGGCCGCGAGTGGTTGCGGCAGGCCCGAGGCCACTCCGCCCGGTGTGCTCTCGTGCTGGACGGTACGACTTCGTCCTGTCTTTGGGACGGCAAGCGCATGGTGGTCACTTTCTGCGATGTGCCGCAGGGGTGGGTGGGCGGGGGCTCTGCAGGGCGCGTTGAACGGGAGCCAGGCGGGCTCGTTGCGGCGGACAAGGCGCCGACCGCCAGTCGTTTCTCCCCGGATTCTCCCCAGCGGACGATTCCTGTTCGGGAAGTTTGGACCTGACGGTCGGAGGACCCGGGAGGGAAGCCCGAGATGAGCAGGCTGAATTCGGCCGCTTCGGCAGGTGCGTTGCCGCGATGGGCGCGACCTGAGATTGCAGTCGAAAAAGCGAACATGTGATGATCGCTGTCGTGACGATGAACGGGGAGAGCCAGGGGGGAGCGGACCCGCAGCGCAGGCGACCCGTGCGGCTGGCCGATCTGGCTGACGCGGTTGAGCTGCCCGCCATGGCGGAGGCGAAGGCCACGGACTCCGTCGAGGACCGGGAAGCCGCAGGCCGCCGGGCGTTCGCGGTACTGCTGGGCGAGTTCCGGCGTACGGCGGTGCTGGTGCCGATAGATCCGTACGGCAGCCTGTGGACGGCGGAGTCGGGCGGGGTCCGGTGGATCTGCGCGTTCTCGGACGAGGAGGCGCTGGCCGGGTTCGCGCGTGCGCAGGGTGACGCGGAGCGGGAATGGGAGTACCGCACGGTCCTCGGTGCGCGACTGCTCGACGTGATGGTGCCGATGCTGCGGGTCCCCGCCGGAGTGGCGCTGGACGTCGGCGGTGACGACGGCATGCTGTTCCCGCCCGTCGAGGGCGTCGTGCCGGAGTCGGCAGTGGTGGATCTCGGAGGTGCGCGATGAGCGGTTCGGATCCTGATCTCGAAGCACCCCCCGCAGCCATGCAGTTGATAGCGAGCGGCATCAACAAGGCGCATGGTGAGCTGAAGGACCTCGGCATGATCGGCGAGGCATCCACCGGGCGCGGATTCTCGGATCTGTCGCTGACGGGGATGCAGCTGGGCCACGAGGGGCTGGCGGCGGGGTTCAAAGCGTTCTGCGAGCGCTGGGAGTGGGGTGTACGCGGCCTGATGATGCGCGGAAACGGCTTCGCGAAGGCCGTCGGTCTGTCGGCGGGTGCGATCAGTGAGCAGGAGCAGTACATCAAGGACACCTTCAAGATTGCGGTGAACGGCATGAACGGCAACCCGCATCTGACGGAGGACGAGGTCAAGGCCAAGGACTGGGACGAGATCCGGGACCAGCACCAGTGGGACGGGGCGGACTGGAGCGGCGAGTCGTTCTCCGAGGCCCACAAGGAGGTCAAGCAGAACTGGCAGGACACCGCCTACGACGTCGAGGACGGGCTGCTGGACTCGATGGAGAACTCGGGCCTGCTCGACGCGCAGCAGCGTGGGCTGATGGACCAGGAACTGCGGGAGACGCTGGAGCCGACGCAGGAAGCGGTGGACCGGGCGAAGCAGCCAGTGTGGGGGAGCGGGTAAGTGGTGGATTTCGGGGGGCTCGTCGACAAGGGCCTCGGCAAGATCGAAGACGGGTGGGACGCCGGCAAGGAGATCGTCGGCCAGGGCATCGACAAGGCCACGGATGTCGTCGGGGACGGTCTGGAGCACGTAGGCGCCGAGGGCTGGGCGGACGCCGTCGAGGACTGGGGCGACCGTACGGGGTCCTCGCTGGGAGCGAAGGTCGGGGAACAGCAGCTCGGGCAGACCGAGGAGGCCAACGAGCTGATCCACGGCAACGTCGGTGCCATCACTGCCAGCGTCAAGAACCTGCGGGACTTCCAGAGCGCCTTCGACTCGGTGGGCCAGGGGATGAGGGGCCTCGACCCCAGTCAGTGGAAGGGCGCGGCGGCCAACGCGTTCCGGGAGAAGTTCCAGACGCTCCCCACGGACTGGCTGCACGCGGCGGACGCCTTCGAGGACGCGGCCAAGGCCCTGGAGACGTACGCCACGACGGTGACGTGGGCACAGGGCAGGGCGAAGGAGGCCATCGCCCTCTACAAGAAGGGCCAGGAAGCTTCCAAAACCGCGGTCGACGCGTACAACAAGAAAGTCGACGCCTACAACGAGGCGCGTACCGGCGACAAGCCGCTGCCCCAGCCGGACCCGTTCGCCGACCCGGGCGGGGTCGACCGGGGTCGGGCACACGAGGTCCTGGACGACGCGCGCCGCCAGCGCAACGAGGCGGCCGACACGGCGAACAAGGCGGTGGCTGCCGCGCTCGCGAACGCACCGGCGATGCCGTCGGCCACGGACCGGGCCAAGCTCAACCTGGCCGACTGGGGCGTGGGCGAGGGGGTGGAGATGATGCACCTGGGCGGCGGTGTAGTCAAAGGCGTGGTGGGCATCACCAACTTCGTTCGCGCGGTCAACCCGCTCGACCCGTACAACATCACCCACCCGGCCGAGTACTACAAGAACATCAACATGACGCTGGCCGGGCTGGCGTCCACGGCAGCACACCCGGACCGGGCACTGAAGAGCGCGTGGGAAGCGGCCAAGGGAGACCCGAGCGAGTTCCTCGGCAGACTCGTTCCCGAACTCATCGGTACCAAGGGCGCCGGAGGACTGAAAGCCCTGGCGCGCGTCAAGCACCTGGACGACGTGCCGGATGGGAAGGGACGTGGCGGACACAACGACGATCCCGACGGCAAGGGGCGGGAGTGCAAACAGCTCACGTGTGACGGAGACCCCGTCGACATGGCCACCGGCCGGATGGTCCTGCCGCAGACGGACATAGCACTGCCGGGCTCCTTCCCCCTGGTCTTCGCGCGCACCTTCGAGTCGTCCTACCGCGCGGGCCGCTGGTTCGGCCCGTCCTGGTCGTCGACCGTCGACCAGCGGCTGGAGATCGACTCCGAAGGGGTCGTGTTCGTCTGCGAGGACGGCAGCCTGCTCGCGTACCCGCATCCGGCGCCGGGTGTTCCCGTACTGCCGACGCACGGTCGTCCCTGGCCCCTGGACCGTGATCAAGGCAATTACACCGTCACCGATCCCGAGACCGGCCATGTGCGGCACTTCACCGAGCGTGACGGCGAACTGGCGCTCCTGACGCAGATCGACGACCGCCACGGCCGCTGGATCGCGTTCGATTACGACGAGGCCGGGGCACCGGCGTCGATCGTCCACCACGGCGGCTATCACCTGAAACTGACGACCACCGACGGCCGTGTCACCGCCCTGCACCTCGCCGGAGCCGCTCGGGACGGCACGGACCAGGAAATCCTCCGGTACGGATACACCGACGGCCACCTCACGCACGTGACGAACTCCTCCGGCCGCCCGCTGCGTTTCGGTTACGACGCCGACGGTCTGATCACTTCGTGGACCGATACGAACGGCAGCCGCTTCGACTACGTCTACGACGACCAGCATCGCTGTACGGCCCAGGCAGGGACCAACGGCCACATGGAATCCCGATTCACCTGGGACGAAACCGACCCGGCCACCGGCCTGCGCATGACGTCCATCACCGACGGGCTGGGCAACACCACCCGGTACCTCGTGAACGACCGGGTCCAAGTCGTCGCGGAGATCGATCCGACAGGAGCGGCCACCCGCTACACGTACGATCGCCACCACCGGCTGCTCTCCCGGACCGACCCTCTCGGGCACGTCACCCGTTCCACGTACGACGACGGGGGCCGACTGAGGGAGGTCGTCCGCCCAGACGGCCGGCAGCTGTACGCGGAGCACAACGAGCTCGGCCTGCCCGAGCGCGTGGTACACGCCGACGGCACCGTCATCCGTCAGACCTATGACGAGCACGGCAACCGCACCTCGTACACCGACGCTTCCGGGGCGACCACGCGCTTCACCTACGACGAAGCGGGACACCTCGCCTCCGTGACGGACGCGCTCGGTGCCACCACACTCCTGCGTTGCAACGACGCGGGGCTGCCGGTCGAGGTCACGGACCCTCTGAACGCCGTCACACGCTACGAGCGCGATGCCTTCGGCCGTCCCCTTGCGATCGCCGACCCGCTGGGGGCGGTCACCCGCTTCGGGTGGACCGTAGAGAGCCAGATCGCCGTCTGCACCGAACCGGACGGCGCTCGGCAGGCATGGACGTACGACGGCGAAGGCAACTGCCTGACCCATACCGACGCCTTGGGGCAGACCACCCGGTACGAGTACACGGACTTCGACCTGCTGGTGGCCCGGACCGGGCCGGACGGGGTGCGGCACGAGTTCCAGCACAACATCAACCTTCAGCTCACCCGTGTGACGAACCCGCTCGGGCTGACCTGGGAGTACGAGTACGACGCCGCGGGCCGGCTCGTGTCCGAGATCGACTTTGACGACCGGCCCCTGCGGTACCGGTACGACGCGGCCGGCCGGCTGGTCGAGCGTGTGAACGGTCTCGGTCAGACCATCCGCTTCGAGCGCAACGAACTGGGCCAGGTCCTCCGCAAGGACAGCGAGGGTGCCGTCACCACCTACGAGTACGACGTTTTCGACGAGCTCGCCGTCGCGGTGAACGCCGACGCCACACTGGTGCGGCTACGAGACCGCTACGGACGGCTGAAATCGGAGACGGTGAACGGTCGCGAGCTGGCGTACGACTACGACGGGCTCGGCCGGCTCGTCGGTCGGACGACCCCGAGCGGTGCGGTCAGCACCCGGACGTACGACGGGGCCGGCCGCCCCGTCGAGCTCACGACATCTGGCCGTACGATCGCCTTCGAACGCGACGCGGCCGGCCGCGAACTCGTCCGCAGGATCGGCGAAACGGTGAGTCTCGCCCATCGGTTCGATGCGAGCGGACGCCTTGCCGATCAGCAGCTGTCCGGCCGGGGCCGCAACCTCCAGCGCCGCTCGTACTCCTACCGCGAGGACGGCCACCTGATCGGCGTCGAGGACAAGCTCTCCGGGACCCGCCGCTTTGACCTCGATGCGATGGGCCGGGTCACCGCCGTACACGCCTCGGGATGGTCGGAAACGTACGCCTACGACGCGGCGGGCAATCAGACCGACGCGGCCTGGCCCGCGAACCACCCCGGACAGGAGGCCACGGGGCCCCGGGCATTCGCCGGCACCCACATCACGCGGGCCGGTAACGTCCGCTACGAGCACGATGCGCAAGGCCGTACCGTGCTGCGGCAGAAGACGAGGCTCTCCCACAAGCCGGACACCTGGCGCTTCACCTGGGACGCGGAGGACCGATTGGCGTCCACAGTCACGCCGGACGGCACGGTGTGGCGGTACCTCTACGATCCCCTCGGCCGCCGCATCGCCAAGCAACGCCTCGCCGATGACGGCAGTACCGTGCTGGAGGAGACCACCTTCACCTGGGACGGCGCCACGCTGTGCGAGCAGGTCAGCCACGGTGCCGCACTGCCCCTGCCCATCGCGCTCACCTGGGAGCACATGGGTCTACGTCCCGTCTCGCAGACCGAACGCATGCTCGACAAAGACGCGCCGCAGGAGACCGTGAATGAACGCTTCTACGCCATCGTGACCGACCTCGTCGGTGCGCCCACCGAACTCGTCGACGAGTCGGGGGACCTTGCCTGGCGGACCCGCAGCACGCTGTGGGGTACGACGACGTGGGCGACCGCGAGCGCGTCGTACACCCCGTTGCGTTTCCCGGGCCAGTACTTCGACCCCGAGACGGGACTCCACTACAACGTCCACCGCCACTACGACCCCGAGACGGCCCGGTACCTCAGCAACGATCCCCTCGGGCTCGACCCCGCACCCAATCCGACGACCTACGTGCACAACCCACACACCTGGTCCGACCCTCTGGGGCTCAAACCCTGCAAGATCCGGGTCTCTCCGGTCGCCTCCGACTGGGCCACCAAGGGCGCGCACATCCACATCCCCCTGAAGAAGGGGAAGGAACACGAAGTAAGCATCACCGTGGACAAGGACGGCAACATCCAGGGTGCCCCCATCAGGCTCGAGGACGGCTGGGCATCGGACAAGAGCGTCCAGCAGGCCGTGGACGCCGTGAACAACGATCCGAAGCTGCGCGCGGACCTTCTGGCCAAGGCCAAGTCGGCGAAGGAGCACATGGACGACCACAACTGGGGCAACACGCAGAACCGCTCCTCCGAAATGCAAGCCCTGATCGACAAATTGGAGAACTGGCCGTGACCGGCATCGAATTCCTCGCTTCCTTCATCGCGGCCGGACGCCTGCACGGGATCGGCATCGGCTCCACCCTCGACGAGGTCGACCGCGCCATCGCACACCGCTTCGTCGACGTAGTCGACGAAGGTGGCGCATCGCTTCGCCGCGATTTCGGATTCGTAGAGTTCTACTTCAACCCCGGCGAGGAGTGGGTGATGTCCGGCGGGTCGATCGAGTTGCACCGGCTCGCGTCCGGCTACGACATGGGAGAGGAATGGGCCCGGACCATGGGCGTCGAGTTCCCCCGCTACGTAGCCTGGGAGGATGTGCGGAACGCGCTTGCCCGCGTCCCCGGAGCCCCGGAATTCAAGGTGACCGACCAGGGCGGCTTCCTCGAATACCGGGCGGCCGCATCCAACGTCTCCGTCATCGTCGTGGACGACGATGAGGAGGAGCGGGGTTACCACGCAGGGCACGGGGACATCTGGAGCGTCAGCCTGTGGGCGCCGGTACGTGCGAGGTGACTGCTCGCGGGGCCGCCGCAGTCTTGCTGCGCCCGCATCACCATGCGTCCAACTGCCTTGAATGGGCTCCATCCTTCTCGGATCCCCAGCGGAGACTGTCGGACGGGCTGTCCTGCGGGCCGTCGGGGTGTGGCCCGCAGGACAGCGCACTTGACAGGGCCGGTAGTGCTTCGCAGAGATCGGCAAGGGCGGCTACTGGAGGGTATTCCTCCCCATGCTGGAAGGAGGATGACCTGAATGGAAACGATCGGTTTCCACCGGGAGATGGACCCGGAGAACGATGCCGTGTTCCGCGAACCCATCAGGGACAAGGTGCGGGATCAGGCGCCCTATCCGAAGGCGGAGGTGAAGCGGTACCTCGACTCCGGACATCCGATCTTCGACATCATGGAGTTGACGATTGACGTCATCGGGGGCGCTTTCCGCGTGCCCGGCGGATCGTCGCTGCTGTCCGACGGCCGTTTCGTCTGGCGAGTGGACCTCGCCGCTTACGTCGAGCGGTACAACATCGAACTTCCGGCGGAATTCGTCGAGCATGCAGGCAGCCACGGATTCTCGATGCCGGCTGAGGACCTGCCGACCCTGCGCGCCGTATCCAAGACTGCGTTGAGCGCCTACGACGAGGTGGGCCGCCTGCTCTCCTACCTCCGGCCCGACGGCCGGGAGGCACGGGCCGAGTACGACGAGCTCGGCAACCCGGTCAAAATCGTCGCCGTGGACGGCTCGGTCGTCCGTCAGACCTATTGATCCGAAACGGTTCGGGTTCTGAGTCGTTGTAGTGGTGTGAGCGATCTGGTGGGGGACGCGCGGCATCTGTCGCCGTCGGCGCAAGAAGCGTTACGGCTGCGGGCGGTGGCCGCGCTGGTGGAGGGCCGGGGCCGCGAGGAGGTCGCGGCGATGTTCAAGGTCTCGCTGAAGGCGGTGGACGGCTGGTGGGCGAAGTGGCTGGTCGGCGGTCGTGAGGCTCTTACCGCCCGCCCGCGGGGCAAACGCGTGGGCGAGCATCAGGTGCTGACCGAGGCCGAGCAGGCAGCCCTGCGCCAGGCGGTACTCGATCACCGTCCTTGCGAGCTGGGGCTTTCAGGGCAGTTGTGGACGCGTGGCCAGGTCGGCGCTCTGATCGCGAAGCTTTACCGGGTCCGGCTGACCGAGCCGGGAGTGGGCAAGTACCTACGGCGCTGGGGGCTGTCGTTCCAGCGGCCCGACAAACGCGCGGTCGAGCAGGATCCGCAGGCAGTACGCCAGTGGCTGGAGGAGAC